>DATNEC010000060.1:0-3103 GCA_035606815.1 Pirellulales bacterium | reverse complement strand
TAGAGGGCATCGTACCGGTCGTCGGGCGACGAGAAGGCGACCGACATGAGGATGTCGGGCGCGCGCTTGCGGGTGGTCACGCCGGCCTGCTTGAGCACGTCGGGCAGCATGGGCATGGCCAGGGCGACGCGGTTCTGCACCAGCACCTGGGCCATGTTCAAGTCGATGCCGTGCTTGAACGTGACCGTCAGCGTGTACACGCCGTCGTTGGTGCATTGCGACGACATGTAGAGCATCTTTTCGACGCCGTTGACCTGCTGCTCGATCGGCGCCGCCACCGTGTCGGCAACCACTTGGGCGTTGGCGCCCGGATAGTTGGCCGAGACTTCGACCGTCGGCGGCGTGATTTCCGGGTATTGGGCGATAGGCAGCGTGAACAGCGCAATGCCGCCGCCCAGGGTGATCATGATCGAAAGCACCGAGGCGAAGATCGGCCGGTTGATGAAGAACTTCGAGAACAAAGCTCTGCCTTACTTGGGATTAAACCGAAGATCGCGAAATAAAAAAACTAACGGCGATGCTGGCGCGGATTTTTCAAGGCATACACTCCGATGTCCAATGGCGCCTTCTACTATTACTTGGGCTGGCTGACAAACTCCGGACGCGAAGCGCCGCGGACCGCGACGTGCGGCGCGGCGACGGGCGAAGGCGACTGGGCGGTCTCGTCGGCCATGACCAATGTTTCATCGGCGAGCGGAGCCAAGGGGGCAACCAACGGGGAAACGGAATGCGACGCGGAATTCGCCACCGGCGCGGCCGTTGATTTCGCGATTTTTTTCGGCTTCCGACGAGCGGCCGCGGCGACGCGCATCGCCGCTTCGAAGCCCAGGCGCCGCACCGGGCGCAAGCTCAATGTCGCCAACAGGAAGCCGCTGACCATCCGCAGCCCCTTCGTGGCGAACAGCCGCGATTCTCCTATCCAGTCGATGCCGTAGAAGAAGACGGGCGTCAGCGCCAGCCCGAACAACGTGACGCCGATCATTCCGCTGAACACGGCCATGCCCAGGGCCTGTCGCATCTCGGCCCCGGCGCCGTGCGAAACGATCAACGGCACGACCCCCAGAATGAACGCGAACGAGGTCATCACGATCGGCCGCAATCGCAACCGGCAGGCTTCCATCGTCGCTTCGCGGCGCGAGACGCCGGCCAGCCGCTGCTGCTTGGCGAATTCGACAATCAAGATGGCATTTTTGCTGGCGAGGCCGACGAGCACGACGAAGCCGACCCGCGTGAAGATATTGACGTCCATCTTCGCCAAGTGGACGCCGATCAGCGCGCTGAGCAGGCACATCGGCACGACGAGGATCACGGCCAACGGCAGCGACCAGCTTTCGTATTGCGCCGCCAGCACCAGGAAGACCATCACCACGGCGAAGCCGAAGATCACGGTGGCCGTGTCGCCGGCCAGCAATTCGAGATACGACATGTCGGTCCACTCGAACGCCATATTGCGCGGCAGACTTTGCTCGGCCAGGCGCTGCATGGTCTCGATCGCCTGGTTCGAACTCACGCCGGGGCCGGCGGCGCCGTTGATCGACGCCGCCGGGTACATGTTGTAGCGCGTCAGCACCAAGGGACCGTTGACCTCGTGAATGCTGGCCAGCGAACCAAGCGGAACCATGACGCCGTCGCTATTGCGCACTTTCAGCCGCGAGACGTATTCGGGCGATTTGCGAAACTGCGGCTCGGCCTGCACCACCACCTGCCAGGTGCGGCCGAACTTGTTGAAATCGTTGACGTACAGCGAACCTTGGTAAATGCGCAGCGTGTCCGAGAAGTCTTTGAGCGACACGTGCCGCAACATGCACTGCCGCGGGTCGGGTTTGACGTAATACTGCGGTACGTTGGCCCGGAACGACGACATCAATCGGTCCAAGCCCGGCGTTTCGTTGCCCAAGCGGACCAGGTTCTCGGTTTCCTCTTGCAGGGCCTGCGAACCGACGTCGCCGCGGTCTTCGACCATCAGCATGAACCCGCCGGCGCGTCCGACGCCGCGAATCGGCGGCGGGGGAAAGACCATGATCATTGCCCCGTCGATTTGCTTGGCGAATTCCGTTTGCAAATAACCGGCGATCGCGCCGCTTGACAGCGATGGATCGCGCCGCAGATCGTAATCCTGCAAGTTGACGAACAGCGAGCCGAAATTCGGACCGAGGGCGTTCAACACGAACGACTGGCCGGTGATGCCCGAGCAGTGCTTGACGCCCGGATGGGCGGCCGCGATCTGGACGATTTTGCGGACCACCTCCTGGCTTCGCTCCATCGAGGCCGAATCGGGCAACTGCACGTTGACCATCAGGTAGCCCATGTCCTGCGAGGGAATGAAGCCCTTGGGCGTCGCGACGAACCGCCAATAGGTCAAACCCAACAAGCCGCCGTAAATCACCAGCACCAGCACCGCCACGCGCAGCAGGCCGCCGACCAGCCGCGCGTAGACGCCGGTTGTGTATTGAAAGCCGCGGTTGAACAAGCGGAAGACCCAGCCCAACGCCCCGTTCAACGAGCCGCCGGCGAGCGCTCCGGCCGCGGCGCCCAACACCGTCGCCGCGGCTGGAGCCAGCCAAGGCTCGATCGCCGCCAATCGGCCGGCGAAGCTCACGGGCAGATGTTCCAAGCTTCTGGCGAGCCATGGCTCGATGCGCGAAGCGAGCAGAAACCAACCGAGCCAGCCGCCTCCCAAAGGAAACGCCAGCCAGGGCAGCGGCGGCGCGGCGGTCTTGTCGTGCGGACGCAGCATGACGGCGGTCAGCGCCGGGCTGAGCGTCAGCGAATTGAACGCCGAGATGATGGTCGAGACCGCGATGGTCATCGCGAACTGCCGGAAAAACTGCCCGGTGATGCCGCTGATGAACGCGCAGGGGACGAACACGGCGGAGAGCACCAGCCCGACCGCGATCACCGGTCCGGAAACTTGCTCCATGGCCTTGATCGTCGCGTCGCGCGGCGAAAGGCCGAGCTCGATGTGGTGTTCGACCGCTTCGACCACCACGATGGCGTCGTCGACGACGAGGCCGATGGCGAGCACCAGCCCGAACAGGGAGAGCGTGTTGATCGAGAAGCCGAAGAGCGGAAAGAGGATGAAGGCGCCGAGCAGCGACACCGG
>DATNEC010000048.1:0-8597 GCA_035606815.1 Pirellulales bacterium | reverse complement strand
GTACGTTCCTCGCGGAAGTCCTGTTCGGAACAACGACTTAGTGTGCGCTAGCCCTGAGGTTCCCAGCAATTCGTCCGGGTGCTTTGTGAGGATCAGTTTCCGCAACTCACCGCGCGTCATGGCGACCTGCCGCTAGAGTCGATTCCCGTCAGTGTTGCCGCTGCAATATATCTGAATCGATATCATGATTAGTCGATACGTCCAGGTAAAGTACCAGGACTGTCGCGACGAGGAGCCATCCGCTAGGTTGAAGCGATCGATGACGAGACCTGTTCGACGATTATGAAAAACGGCAAACCGCAGTCCGAAGGTTCTGGGCTATCGCAATCCCCAGTTCCTCATCACGGCCACGGATGCCGCGATCAAGCGATGACTGCTTTCACCACTCTCCCATGCACATCCGTCAGCCGAAAATCCCTTCCGCTGGAGCGATAAGTGAGACGCTCGTGGTCGAGGCCGAGCAGGTGCAAGATGGTGGCGTGCAGGTCGTGCAGCGTGCAGACGTTCTCGACCGCCTGCATGCCTAGCTCATCGGTGGCGCCATAGACCACGCCCCCCTTGGCCCCGCCGCCGGCCAGCCAAACGGTAAAACCTTCGGGGTGATGGTCGCGGCCGTCGCGGCCGGCCGAATGCGGAGTGCGGCCGAACTCGCCCGCCCAGACGATCAGCGTTTCGTCGAGCAGGCCGCGGGCCTTCAGGTCGCGGATCAAGCCGGCGATGGCCTGGTCGGTGTCGAGCGCATTCTTTTCGTGCCCGCCTTTGAGATTGCCGTGCTGGTCCCAGGTTCCGTTCGAGGCGCCCGGTGGGCAGCAGATTTCGACGAACCGCACGCCCGATTCGATCAGCCGCCGCGCCCGCAGGCATTGAATACCGTACAGCCGCTTCGAGGGGACGTCGCTGTCGATGCCGTACAGCTTGTGCGTGGCGCCAGTCTCGCGGCCCAGGTCGAGCACGTCTGGCGCCAGCGACTGCATGCGATAGGCCATCTCGTAGTTTTTGATGGCGCTCTCGACGCCGTCGTCGGCGCCGAGCGAGCGCGAGAAGGCCGCGTCCTGCTCGACCAACAAGGCGAGCTTGGCTTGCTGCACGCGCTGGTCCTTGTCGGCCGGCGTGATGTTGTCGATCGGCGTGCCGTCGGCCTGAAACAGCGTGGCCTGATGGTTGGCCGGCAGGAAGCCGTTCGAGAAATTCTCCAGCCCGCCGCACGGCACGACGCCGAAGCTGAGCACGACGAAGCCGGGCAGGTTGCGGTTCTCGCTGCCCAGGCCGTAGGTGGTCCACGAGCCGAGACTGGGCCGGCCCGCGTTGTTCGAGCCGGTGTGCAGCCGCAGCACGCCGGTCGAATGGATCGGCAGATCGGCCTTCATCGAGCGGATCACCGCCAACTCATCGGCGCAGCCCGCGATGTGCGGAAACAGATCGCTGACCGGCAGGCCACTCTCGCCGTAGCGTTTGAACGCCCAGGGGCTTTTCAGCCATTGGCGATTGCCGTTGGCCGTCGGGTTTTTCGATTCGGCGAACGGCTTGCCGTCGGCCTCGTCGAGAGCAGGGTTGGGATCGAACGAATCGACGTGCGACACGCCGCCGTCCATGAAGCAGAAGATGACGTTCTTGGCCCGCGGGCGAAAATGGGGCGCCGGCAGGGACGGTTCGCCTTGCGACGCCGCGGGCGAGGTTTCCGACAACAGGCCGGTCAAGGCCAGCATGCCGAAGCCGTTGGCCGCCGAGGCGAGCGCCTCGCGGCGCGTGATCGGCGGCGGCAAGCGTCCGGGGCAGCAGATCGTGTGGGGATGGGCTGGGATTCTCATGGGTTCATCCGTTGCGTCCGGGCCGTCGCAGCGTGATTTTCGCATCAGGCAGTCGCTTCCGAAGGCGTTCGACAGCGGCGCCAGTAATTTGTTCTGACCGAAGGAGAATGTCGACCTTGCCCCGAATTCCTTCGAGGAACTCCAGATCGGAGTCGACTGAGTCAACGAGCGTTAATTCCTGGATGTTATCGACCCGTGCGAGATTCAAACCGAGCGTAGCATTGACAGTCTCGTTGATTACAATCTTTATGGGGATCCCCTTCAAATCAAGCCAGAAGTGACTCTTTGGGGCGCCGGGGGGAACGAACGTCAATTCGTCATCGTCGTCGTAAACCAGGGCGCCGCCTTCGTTGACAATCGTATCGATCGCCTGCGACCGCCGCCGCGCTCGCTCGACGGTCCAACCAAGCCACACGCAACCAATCGTCACCGCAACCAAAAATGTTCGCAGCGAAAACTGAAGCCACCGGCGAGCGGGCCTGAAGGAGACGATCATTCAAATACTTCTCCCGACTCGCGCTCGCATCTGCCGGCAGCTAAGATCCACTAACAGCCCTATGGGTTATACTTCAGCATAACATGAATTGCGGAAAGCAATTATGCTGAAGCACACTCTACTCGGCTGGTTGGCGTAGTTCGCTCGCTACAGGGAGGCGCCGCCTGGCCTGAGTTTCCGCCCAGCACGAGGAGTGAAGAGCTTGTCCATGAAACGCGAAATACTTGGCACGTTGGCGATCTTGTTCGCGGGCACGCAGGCGCTCGCGCAGAATCTCGATGGCTTTTACAAATTGGGCCCCGATTCCCTGCAGCAAGAAGGCGTGCCGCACGGAAAGATGGTCGGGCCGCACACGCTGCCCTGCAACGTCTATCCGGGCACCGCTCATACCTTTTGGGTCTACGTCCCCGCCCAATACGATTCATCCGAGCCGGCCAGCCTGATGGTCTTTAACGACGGGCAGGCGTTCAAGAACGAGACGGGCGACATCCGCGCGCAAAACGTGATCGACAACTTGATCCATCGCCGGGAGATTCCGGTGATGATCGCCGTATTCATCAATCCGGGAAAAACGCCCGAACAGCCCGAGCCATCGCCGCGAGAATGGGGAGACCGCTCGACCAATCGTCCGACCGAGTACAACACGCCGGACGATAAATATGCCACGATTATCTGCGACGAATTGCTGCCCGCCCTCAACCGCAACTACAACATTTCCGCCAATCCCGAGCAACGCGGCATCGGCGGGGCCAGCTCGGGCGCGATCGCCGCGTTTTCCGTCGCCTGGGAACGGCCCGATCAATTCCGCAAAGTCCTCAGCATCGTGGGCAGCTTCGTGAACCTCCGGGGCGGCGACGTCTATCCCGAGCGCGTGCTAGCCAGCGAAAAGAAGCCGATTCGCCTCTTCTTCCAGGACGGTCGCAACGACAACCGCGGCGTCGGCCGACGCGGCGAATACGATCCGCGGCGCGACTGGTTTTTGCAGAACGTGCGCCTGGTCGACGCCCTGACGAAAAAGGACTACGACGTGAATTACGTCTGGGGGATCGGATTGCACGGCACGAAGCAAGGCGGCGCCATTCTTCCCGACATGATGCGCTGGCTGTGGCGAGATCACCCGGCGTCGGTCGAAGTTCGAGACGAAGTCGAGCGCGCTTTGAACCGGCCGGCCGCGCAGGCGGACGAGCCGCCTAAGCAAGAAGACAAGTAAGATCCTGGCAATGATTGCTCCGCAAGAGAATTACAATTCGCCGATCGCGCAGTTCGCCATGTCAATCCTCCTTGGTCAGCGAGGGATCGAGCACGATGCGAATGTCTTTTTGGTTCGAATTCGCGTTGACTCGCACGTCGAAGCGTATTCTCCGATCGGCGCCCTTCGGCTGCATATAGGCCATCAGCGACAGCGGCTCGTCGGGAAGTTCCTGAAGTTCGAACCGGCCTGCCGCGTCGGTTTCGGTAAACGCCTGGCGCCGCCCCAATCGCGAAGCATAGTGGACGAATCCGCCATTTTTGCCGTGCATCGCAGTCACTCGGGCGCCGACGACCGGCTTGCCGCGGGGATCGACGACCATTCCGGCGAGCGATTGGGTGAGCGGCCGTAGATTCATCTCAGGCAACTCCACGTCGCTCTGGGCCATTTCGGGAAGCTTGACGATGTGAGGCCATTGATGAGACCAGGCGGCGTCGAGCGCGGGAGATTTCGGCTCCACGCCGATGCTGTACTTGTCGCCGGGTTGAAGACCGCTCAAGCGATATCGGCCGTCTTCGTCGCTTGTGACGGCATGCGGTTCGCGGTGGCCGCGTTGTCCGTGGCGAAACAGCGTCAGCCGGACGCCGGGTTGCGGCCGGCCCGCCAACAAAACGCGCCCGGCGAGCGTCACGGCCGGCTTGAGAACCAAGTCGGCTTCGGCTTCTCGAACCTGCGATACCGAATGATCGGGCTCGCCCGTTACCGTGGCGAAACCGGCGAGGCCGTCGCCGATGGCCGAAAGCCAATACGGTTCGCGCGGGTCCAAGCCGGCGATTTCAAAACGTCCGTCGACGGCAGTCACAGTGCGCGCCGCCGGCGACGTGATGGGAATATCGCGCGACGCGGCGACGACGATCTCGCGCGCCGAAGCCCCGGTGGCATCAGTCACGACGCCCCGGATCACGAGCCCGCGCGGGACTTCGATCCAGAGCGGCTCGATCGGTCCCGTCTCAGGGATATCTACAGCATGCGTGTATTGGCCCGCCTCGGCCCGGGGGCTGTTGCGGCGGTTGTCGATGAAAATGCCCGATGCTTCGCCCAGCAACTTGATCTTGCCTTGGCCCGCCACGACCGGCAGCCGAAATCGGCCCCAAGCGTCGGTGATCGCATGAGACGATACGAAATCCTCAGACCTGCCGTCGGCCTTGTTTGCCCAGACAACCATTACGCCTGAGAGCCCGCGATGGCCGCCGGCCCCCACGACGCGGCCCGTCAGCTCGCGCGCGGGCGGCAAGTCGAGGCGGAGCTCGTAAGGCGCAGCAATCTCGGCGTTGCTCAGAACCACATCGCGGCTAATCCGCAGCCCGCCTTGCTCCTCGGGCGGAAGATAAATCACCCGGAACATTCCAGGAGCTTGCACGGCCACGTGCAGCTCGCTGTTTTCGGGCAGCGGGGCCAGCACCTTGTCGGAGGTTTGCGTCCCCAGCACCCAGATGCGCCTGCCGCGCGGTCGGCGCCCCTCTTGGTCGAACACTTGAATGGTCAAACGCGGCGTCCCGCCGGCCAGCGATAGGCGGACGGGGTTGACCTGAACGGGCGTCTCACTCGCCGGCTCGCCAGATCGGACGACGAACGATTCTGCCGGCGGCTGCGGAACGCTGGCCGCCAAAAAGAACTTTTGCGGATGGTCGCGGTGACGAGGCCAAAGACTGATGAGGTGATCGGCCGGAAGGCCCTCGATACGGAAGCGGCCTTGATCGTCGGCAATCGCCCGAGGACAGAGCGCGGAGAGCGTCAGACGCAGGTTGTACGGTTTTTCTGCGAGCGGATTCTCGCGTTGATCGAAGCGCGAGATGGCGATCGCCTCGACGACGGCGCCCGCCAACGGCGCTCCGGTTTCGTTCTGCACCACGCCTTCGATTGCGGCCGCCGGGTTCAACGCGACTTTCACCTCGGCGGTCGTCGCCAGCGCCGAGAGGGGCGTCCAGCCGATGCCGAAACCGTCTGCGATCGCCACCACCTCGGCGCCGCGATGATTTTGCTCCAGCATCTCGGCCATCTGCCGCGCCTCGGGGCCGAGCGGAACGTCGTTGAAAGCAAACCGCCCGGTCTCATCGGCCCGTGTTTCGGCCAGGATATCCGGAAGATCGAACAAATGCATGTCTTGGACCGCATCGACACGTTTGATGGACGAGCGCAGCACCACTCGGGCATTGGCCAATGGGCGGCGTTCGGAATCGACTACCTGGCCATGAACGGACATGCGCCAGATGGCGCCGACCGCCGGCACCGAGTTCGGCGGTTCCTCGGCCATGCAAGGAACCTGAGCCGCATCGAGGAGGACGATCGCACTGATCAGAGCTACCGCGATTTTCTGCGTCACTCCACTCCTCCTCCGTCAGCGACGGATGGGACACGGGCCCGATTGACTGGCGGTAGTGCGCCAGCCGACGCGAATGCAACTCATGGGATATAGATGAATTCGGCCAGGTTGAAGATGGCGTGGGCCATGTCTTTCCAGACGGCGCGGCTGTTGAGCACGCCGGCCTCGGGCGATTGGCCTGCCGGGATTGCGTAAAGCTCGGCGAAGCGCCGCGCGGCCTGCTCGAAGCGCCCGCGCTCCTCATCGGTCGGCTGTCGGCCAAGTGCAGTCTGAAACATCGCGTCGATGCGCTCGCCGGGCGTGCGGTCGGGTCGCTCGATCAAACGGCCGGCCCAGACGTCGGCCTGCCCGAGTACGAACGGATCGTTGAGCAGCGCCAAGGCCTGCGCCGGCACGTTGGTCACGTCGCGGCGGCCTTGCGTCACCTTCCCGCCGGGAAAGTTGAACACGCCCAGAAACTTCGGCGCCTCCATCAAGTTGTTCTTGATGTAGATGCTGCGGCGGCCGTCGCCATCGAGCGGGCCGGGGAACAGCCGCCGGTCGGCGTTTTCCTTCTCGCGAAACGGTTGCACGCTCGCGCCGTAGAGTGCCGGCGACAATCGGCCCGAGGCGGCCAGGATCGAATCGCGGATCGCCTCGGCCTCCATCCGGCGGGCCGGGTAATGCGAGAGCAGCCGGTTCTGCGGATCGGCCGCTTTCGCCGCGGCGGAAGGTTGGTTCGAAGCCTGGAACGTCCGCGAAAGCACGATCGTGCGAATCAGCCGCTTCATCGACCAGCCGTCGGCGACGAACCGCGCGGCCAAATAGTCAAGCAATTCGGGATGCGACGGCCGCTCGCCCACATGGCCGAAGTCGTCGACCGTGCGGACCAAGCCGGCGCCGAACAAATGCTGCCAGATCCGGTTCGCCATCACGCGGGCCGTCAGCGGGTTATCGGCGCTGGCGATTTTTTTGGCCAGTTCGAGCCGGCCGCTGCCGGCGCCAGCGAACGACTCGGCGGAACCCGACGCGCTCGACAAGACTTCCAAATATCGCCGCGGCGCCGGCTCGCCCGGCCGCGTGCAATCGCCGCGAGCGAAGACCGGCTGATCGTAGCCGGCGCCGCCATCCGCAACGCCCGGCGTGATCCGCGGCAGCGCCAGGCCCGCTTCCACCTGTCGATACTCGGCGGCCAGAGACGCCAATCGCGGCGAGGCGTTCGTTTTGTTGCCGAGCAAATCACGACGCACGAGCGCATCGAGCCACTGCACGTCGTCATCCGTCGCCTTGTCTTCGCCGAAGGTTTGCAGAACCTTTTCGATCGCGGCGGCGTAGCGAAGCCCGATTGCGTCGAGGTTTGCCGGCTCGGGCGCCGCGAAAAGCGGCCGCAAGTGCGACAGCTCGGCCTTTGGCGGTTCGGCCCCGTCGTGCAGCACGACGCGCGTGACGCCGAAATACGATCGCGGGTTTTCCGCCGCCTTTTCCCACGGCAGCTTGTAATTCTCCTTGTCGCCGCCCAGCGCGCTCAATTGGTCGGGGAACTTGGGATTATCGAACATCGTCATCAACTCGGCGTAAGTCCGCAGACTTTCGCCATCGTCGGGCGGCGAAAAGGTGATCCACTGAAACTGATCGGACGTCAGAGCGCGATAGTTGACGTAGTTGAGCTGGCAGTTGTTCGAGACCAACCGCAAGGCGCTGCTCCGCTGGCCGACGACCTGAAAGCTGACGTGCTCTTTGCCCGGCGGCAGCACGGGCGAACGCAGCGTGCCGTTGAGCTTGTCGCTCAAGGCGTTGGTAAAACAGCCGGCCGGCAGAATGGATTTCACCAGCGAATCGCCTTCCGACGCCACGACTAAATCGCCGCTGCGGACCGCGCCGTCGCGCAGTCCTTGTCCGCCGATTTGCCATCCGGCATCGGCCCCGGCGCGGAAGTCGGCATAGGAAACGAACTGCGATTGATTGAACTCGGCGCGCTCGCGATCTTGCGCCGCGTACTCCTCGGCCGTCTTTCGCCACATCGCTTGAAAAGCCGCCGCGTCGCTCCCCGCGGCCGCCACCATCCGCCGCCAAGGCTCGAGCGGATCTTCCAGCGGCGCCTTTTCGACGACTAGCGCCGCGACCCACTTTTCCAACCGTCCGGGGTCGAGGTCGGCGGCAAGCTGCTCGGTGTAAGGATGATTGGCCCGCTTGGCCTGGGCGGCCTGCATGTAGCGGCCGATTTGCTGCGCATCCGTCTTCCAAACGGCCGCCAGCTCCTTGCGGATTTCTTGCTTGATCTGCCGCAGTCGTTGCATGGCCTCGGCGTTCGCCTCGGGAGAGTCAATGGTGTGGCTGACCATCCGCGAGCTGCGCACAATGCCGAGCAGCGCGTAGTAGTCGTGCATCGAAACGGCGTCGAGCTTGTGATCGTGGCAGCGGGCGCAGGCCACGGTCGTCGCCTGGAAGGCTTTGGTGAGCGTGTCGATCTGGTTATCGGCCAGGTCGAAGCCGATCTCGCGCAGGCTGATGCAATCGTCGTGGTTCACTTCGCCGAAGCGGTAGAAGGCCGTGCCGATCAACGACTCGTTGATTTTTTCAGCGGCACTCCATCGCGGCTCGGGCAGCAGGTCGCCGGCGACGTGCTCGCGCACGAACTGGTCGTAAGGCACGTCGGCGTTGAAGGCCCGAATCAGGTAGTCGCGGTAGCGCCACGCATGATGCACCTCGTAATTCCATTCGTTGCCGTGCGTCTCGGTGAAC
>DATNEC010000047.1:0-2279 GCA_035606815.1 Pirellulales bacterium | reverse complement strand
CGGCAGACATGGAAAGCTCCTGACCGGGGCAAAAGGCTTTGAATCGGCCCAATTCTCTATACCGCGATTTTAGCCGAAAGGTTTCAATTCGCCCCAGAGCAGTTCCACCTTTTCTGAAAGGAGACAGGGAGATGAGGAGATTCTACTTATCCAAGTCCACTGCACCGCATCAACTCGTTCAATGCTTCCGGAAGGCGGGGAAAATCGAATTCGAATCCTGCCTCGCTCAGCCGCTTTGAGATTACGTAGCGGCCGTAGAGCGCAAGTTCCGGATCGATGCGCAACAGCAGCGAGGCCCCGATCCGCACCATCCAAGCCGCAGCGGGCAGTCCAACGGGCATGCCGACCGCGCGACGCAATTCGCGCATGAATTCCGCCTGAGCCACGGGATGCGGCGCCGAGGCGATATAGACGCCCTGCATGGCGGGGTCCGTCAACCCGCGCTCGAACAGGCGATTCATATCCGCTTCATGGATCCAACTTATCCCCTGGGCGCCACTGCCGACTTTGCCGCCCAGCCCCGCCCTGGCCAATCCTGCCAGCGTGGCGAGCGCGCCGCAGCCCGCTCCGCGGTCGCGGCCCAGCACGAAACTGGTTCGCAACACGACGCTACGTTGCGACGGCAAAACGCTCGACTGGAAGGCGTCTTCCCAAGCCCTGCCCACGAAGGGCGCGAGGCCATATCCCAATGCGGATTCTTCCGTACAGATCGACTTCGGCGGGTCGCCATAGATGTGGGCCGTGCTCATTTGCACCCACACCGGCGGAGGCGAAGCGATGCTCCTCAGCGCCTCGCCCAAGACGCGCGTGGACTCGACCCGCGATCGAAGGATCTCGTCTTGGTGGTCCGGCGTCTTGATGCAGGCGACGCTCCCGCCCCCAAGGTTGACCAAACCATCGGCGCCATTCAATTCCTCGCGCCAGTCCCCCAGGCTGCGGCCGTCCCACGTTCGATGACGCCAAGGACCGGCCGCCTTCGGCGCGTTACGAGACAAGATCACGACCGAGGCGCCATGTTGGCAGAGGTGATGGGCGAGAGATACGCCCAGGAAACCGCTGCCGCCGGCAAGGACGAATTTCGCGCGCTCAAGGGATTCCGACACCGGTATACTCCAACGGATGCTACGGCCCGTCGTAAGAACCGTGGAGTGTCGTTCGGATTAACCTGTCGCGGCTTGCCGCCGGGGGCGGATCGAACCGCTTCGGCTGGGCTACTCCGCCTCGTAGAAGATCTCGCAGAGTTTGCCCAGCGTCTTGCCGATCTTCTCGCGATCGGCGGAGTTTTTGGTGTGGACGTTGTTCACGAACAGCGCGAAGGCCAACTCGCGGCCCTTGGCCGTGGTCAGGTAACCGGCCAAGGCTTTGCTGGTCAATAATTCGCCGCCGTTCATCCGGTTCGACCAGAGCAATGTGCCGGTCTTGGCCTGCGCCTTGCCCTTGGCCGGGCTGTCGCGGCCGACCGCGTGCGACAACGTGCCATCCTGGCCGAGAACCGGCAAGCCTTCGCGATAGACGGCGAAGTCGGGCCGGGTCGCCATGTAGCGCAGCAGTTGCACCGCGGCGCGCGGAGTGACGTAGTCGGCCGGGTCGCCGCCGGCGGCGCCGCCGAAGGAGATCGCGTCGACCTCGACGCCCGCCTTGGCCAAGAACTCGCGCTGCCGGTGCAGCCCGTCGGCCAAGCTGCGCTGGCCGTGCTTGGCGGCGATCAACAAAGGGAGCGTGCTGGCGTGCAAATTGTGGCTGACCTTCAGCACCAGCCGGGCCGAATCGGAGAACGGCGGCGAAGTCAACAATGCCACTCGCTTCAAGCCGGCATAAGTCTCTTTCGCCGGCAGCGAACCCGCCTGGTTTTCCTTCAGCGGAGAAGCGTCGACCGTCACGTCGGCGCGGCGCAGGGCCTCGATCAAGAGCGAGCGCGCGAACGAGGCGGGATCGTCGACTTCGTAAGTGCCCACGAGCGGCGCATGCCCCGCCGCGATTTGCCCGCGAACGACCACGCGCCCGTCGCCCGGCGAGAAGACGCGGATCTTGGTTTTGCCGTCGGCCGGCGCCGTTTCCACGCGGGCGTCGACCCGGTAGCAATGCGTTTTCGGCCGCCATTCGATATGCGCCGGTTCGCCGGCCGCCGAAGGCGTCACCAGAAAGTCGAGCAAGTTGTCGTTGACCATGATCGGCGTCAGCCGCGAAGGGCCGCTGCCGGTGCCCGCGGCGTGGTCGAACAAGCGGTCGTCGACGAGCACCTCGCCCTCCACGCGGCGGATGCCGGCCGCGGCCGCTTG
>DATNEC010000022.1:0-25015 GCA_035606815.1 Pirellulales bacterium | reverse complement strand
GCCGAGGCGTCGATCGGCACGACGATTTCCTCGCCGCACCAATCGCAGATGTAAGTCGCTTCGTCGCGCATGGTCAACCAATTCGTGCGCGGGCCTTGCAGAGCTTTTCCAACAAGGCCGCGTCAGGCTCGGCGCCGATGCCCGCTTCGGCCGAGGCGGCGACCTGCGGCGAACCGTCGGGACCGGTGACCAACTCGATTGCCGGCGATCCCAAGTCCTGACGATAAAAACGACTCGAAGGGAATATATCCGCCGGATAGGTAAAGTTGTCGAGCATCGCCAGGGCCATGCAGATCCGCCCGCCGACGGCGCTTTCGAGCATGCCGCCGACCCAGCAGGAAATTCCGGCATCGCGGCACAGGTCGTGGATCGCCACCGCAGTGGTGACGCCGCCCACGCGGCCCGGCTTGACGTTCATCCAGCGGCAACTGCCCAGGTCGATGGCCTGCTCGGCGCGCGACAGCGAAATGATGCTCTCGTCCAGGCAAATCGGGGTGCGAATCGCCGATTGCAGCCGGGCGTGGTCGATCAAATCGTCGTAAGCCAGCGGCTGCTCGATCATCGCCAACTGGAAATCGTCGAGCCGGCAGAACATGTCGAAATCGTCCATCGTGTAGCCGCTGTTGCAGTCGATGTGGATCGTCTGCGTCGGAAACTCGGTCCGCACGGCCCGCAGCATTTGCAGATCCCAACCGCGGCGGTATTTGAGCTTGATGCGCTTGAAGCCGTGCTCGACGGCGCCGGCGATGGCCTTGAGCAGCTCGTCGATCGAATCCATCACGCTGAAATCGGCGCCGACGTCGATCGCGTCGCGCGTGGCGCCCAGCAGCCGGTGCAAGGGCTGGCCGCGGCGCCGCGCGTGCAGCACCCACCAGGCCGTATCGAGGGCCGCCTTGGCGAACGGGTTGCCCTTGAAATGCGCCAGCCGGATTTGCAAGCCAGGGCCCGTCTCGACCCATTGCCCCACGAGCGCCGGCGCCAGCCAATCTCGCACGCACAAGAAGGCCGAAGCGGCGAATTCGGGGCTGTAGCATGGCGCCGCGAACGGGGCCGCCTCGCCCCAGCCGACGTGCTCGCCGCTTTGCATCCGCACCAGCACCGATTCGATGGCCGCGTCTTCGCCATAGGCCGTCCGCCACGGGCTAATGAGCGGCATGGCGACGTGAAAGACTTCGATCGAATCTATCTGCATGTGAGCGCTCGGTGGGCAAGAAGGCGCTTGGGCCAAGTAATAGCATTCGCAAGCGATTTTCTAACCAATCCTTGCGGCGTGTGCCAGTCTCGGTCATGGGTCACGAAAACACGAAAGACGGAAAACACGAAATGGATGGAATTTTCCGGCCACTCGCGACTCCCTATTCTTCGTTTCGTGTTTTCGTCATTTCGTGTTTTCGTGATTTCCACGAAGTTCCGCGCAAGGCAGCCGCAATGATTCAATGATTAAGCGGTTTGCACGCGGCTACCATGAACAGCGCGGAGCGTCGGAGCTACCGTGTGCTACGCGCGGCGACGACGAAGGCGGCTTGCAGCGGCGTGAGTTGATCGATCGATGCCGGATCGATGCGCGTGGCGCCATCGATCAATGCGGCCAACTGCGGCGCCGCCTGGTCGAAACCTTCGGCATAAAAACTTGCGCCGAAAAGCGATGCGCCAGCGAAATTGGCGCCGCGAAGGTCGGCGCCGGCGAAGTTGGCGCCCTCAGCGTCGGCCGAGACGAACGACGTTTGGCGCAAGTCGGCGCCCTCGAAGTGAGCGTTCGACAGATTCGCGCCGTCGAACACCGCTCCTTGCAGCCGGCAATCGCGAAAGTCGGCATCTCTCAGAATCGCGTTGCGGGCGATCAGGCCGGAAAGGTCGTGCCCTCGCGCATCGAGACTGCGCAGGTCTTGTCCGGAAAAATCGCGGCTGGCGAGCGCGCGGGCCATCTGTTGGCGCGTCAGCGCGGGCGCCAGGTAGCGTTGCTCTAGCCAGGCATCGGCCGCATTGTGATACCCGGCCTCGCTTTCCCAGTAGCCGAGCCGGTCGGCCGCGAGCAATTCGATGTGCTCGAGCCATTTCAAGCTTTTGTAAAAGTATCGCCCCGGCACGATGACCCGCACGGGCCCGCCATGCAATTCGTCGAGGGGCCGGTCGTCGGCCTCAAGCGCGACGAGCGCGCCCGATTCGCGCGCCTCTTCGAGCGGCAGCGAAGTGCTGTGGCGGCGCAGGCTGCGGGCGACGAATGAGACGTATCGGGCCGACGGCTTGGGGCAAGCCGGCGCGAGCAGCGCAGCGAGTGGAACGCCGCCGAAGGCGACGCCAAGCTTTGACCAGCGCGTGACGCAGTGGATATCGACGATCTGGCGCGCGCGCGGCATCGCCTGCAACTCGGCCAGACTGAAGGTTTGCGGGCGCTCGACTTGCCCGCAAATCGTCACCGTCCAGGGACCGCCGGCGGCCGAACCGCGTTCGCCGACCGTGGGCCATTTGCCGGGCGCCGCCAATTGCTGCCCCGGAGGCAAGCGAACGAGAGCAGGCTCCGGCATTTTATTCGTTTCCATTTTTTGGTGTGATTGTCACGGCGGCGACCGCAGGTAACATGAATGTTACTCGACTTTCGTGAGATTCAGGAGCCCGGCATGCCCGTGATTCAATTCGGCTGTCCCCGTTGCGGCGCCACCGCGCAAATCGACAGCTCGATGATTGGCCGGGAGACTCAGTGTCCGGGTTGCGGCAATCAAGTAGCGGTTTCAGCGGGGCCGCCCGTAGCAGCCGGCCCGCCTCCTGTAGCCAGCGGTCCTCCGCCGCGGGCTGGGGCGCCGCCGCGAGTCGGCCCGGGCGCGCCGCCCATCGCCGCAGGCAGTCCTCCGCCAATCGCCGGGAGTCGGCCGCCGCTGCCCGGCGGTCTTCCGCCTGTCGCCGTCGGCATGGCCCCGCACCGCGTGCCGCCCGTCGCGGCGCCCATGCCGGGCGCGCCGCCCGTGACCTCAACTCCGCCGCCGAGAGCGGCCGCGATCCCGACGGCTGTGGCGCCGGCCGCCGTCGTTTCCAACGCCTCGACCGCCCCCGCGGGCATCCCGAACTTATCGACGGCGGAGGAGCCGAACGCCTCGCCCATTGATCCTGTCGCACGCGGCAGGCGCCCGCTACGAAAACTGTCGCCCGAAGAAAAGGCTCAACGGCGGCTGCGGCGGAACATCGTGATGGCGGCCATGTGTCTCGCGATTCTATTGATCGCGATGTCGCTGCTCATCAAGATCGGCGGCTGATCTGCGTACAGCCCTTTCGACGATCGCAGAGAACCACGGATTGCACGGATGAACGAGCCCTCGGGCTAGCGCGGCATCACTCGCATGTCGCCGCCTGGTCTCAAGCGTTGCTCAGAGCCCCTGGCCGATCTGGAACAGTTGTTCGGCATCAAAAACCTGGTCGTTCGAGGCAAACAGGCGCTGGATCGCGGCCTTGTGGATCTTCATCTTGGCGCCGCCCACGCCGATGGCCCCGTAGCAGACCACGCCTTCTTTCTCCGCCCCTTTATCCATCACGCCGACGCCTGCCAATCCGGCCGGCGGTACGGCGTTGAGGTCGATCGCCACTCGTAGATCTTTCGCCTGGCGGCGAGTTGCTTCCGAGAGCAGTTCTACGCCTGGCGCCCCGGCGGCAATCACGATCTGCGCGCCGTCGAGAAGCGTTGAGACTTCCTGCTGCGAAGTTGCGGCATGGGCGGTCAGCCGGGCGCCGGGAACCTGGCTTGCCACGGCATCGCATGCTTCCTTGGCCCTCGCTTCAGAGCGAGAGACTGCCCGCACCGCGGCGCCGGCACGCGCCAACAGCTGCACCACGCGCTGCCCGACAGGCCCGGTCGATGCCAAGACCACCGCCGTGGCGCCGGCCAAGGGCGCGTGCTTGGCCGCCGCCAACACGGCCGCCGCCGCGGTGGTATTGGCGCCGTTGGGATCGAGCATCACCGAAACGCGCATCGGGCCGAAGAACGTGCGGAGAATCTCTTTCAGGACCGCTTCGCTGGCGGCCACGTCCGAGCCGCCGACGAAGATCGCCGTCGAGCGCAGGTCGTCGGGACCACGGGTGAAAATGGTCCCGTGGACCCGCTCGCGGACATTCTCGGCATTGATCCCCTGGTGCCTCAACAGGTGATCGACTCCGGAGTCGATCGCGACGACGCTATCGAACACGCTCGGCTGCGCGTCGGTGTCGAGCTGCAACAAGATCTTGGGCTTGCTCATGCCGCCGAAAAGCTAGAACCCGCGGAACGGGTGCTTGGCCGAGTCCTTGCCGGCGATCATTTCGTCGACCGTGGGCTTGCCGCCCATCGCGTTGATGATCGACTGCTTCGTGGCCTCGTAGTTGTATTCGTAAATCTTCTTGTCGTCTTGGGCGGCAGGGTGGATGAACACGCCGCAGACGATCACCAAGTTTTCGGCCTGGGCCTTCGGAATCACGCCGGAGGCCACCGAGTCGGCCACGGCCTTGGCGACCGCCGATTGCGCCGGGCCGAACATTTGCACGGCCTGCTTCATGCCCTTGATGGTGACCTTGGTGATCAGCACGGTGGCCGGCTTGACCGCCAAATTCGGCGTCAGCACGGCCAACAGGTTGCTGTGGCCTTCGCTCTGCCGGGCCAAAGCGTTGGCGAAGGCGACGCCCACCGGGCCCTCCTTGCTGCCGATCAACAAGTCGATATGGGCGATTTCGTTTCCTTCGCCCGCCAGGGCTTCACCAACGAACATGGACGACATGGCTTTTCCTCCGAATCATTCGCACTTTGGATGTTATCTTGCCGATGGATGGCAACGATAGCAAACGCACCGCCAATTGCAACCACCCCGCAAAGCCCGTAGGCCGGGCCGGACGGCCTAATTTAGCCCCGGCACTCCCGTGACGGGGAGCGACGGACTACCGCCTTTGGCGACCGAATCTCCGCCACGGAGTGTCGGAGCTACCGTGTCCGAATGCCGCCCGAGAGTCATTTGCCCAGCGCACGCTTTCATGC
The DNA here is from genome assembly GCA_035606815.1 of Pirellulales bacterium. Taxonomy (GTDB): domain Bacteria; phylum Planctomycetota; class Planctomycetia; order Pirellulales; family JAICIG01; genus JAICIG01. Next base: position 20,025 of record DATNEC010000022.1, on the reverse strand, counting down.
CTGCGCCACCCAACAACTGGCCTGCGCCCAATATCGGTGGGATGGACTCACTTGTCCCCGCCCGTCTCCAACACGGCCAGGAACGCCTTTTGAGGGATGTCGACGTTACCGACCGACTTCATCCGCTTCTTGCCTTCGCGCTGCTTGGCCCATAGCTTGCGCTTGCGCGTGATGTCGCCGCCGTAGCACTTGGCCGTGACGTTCTTGCGCATGGCCGAAATCGTTTCGCGGGCGATGATCCGCGTGCCGATCGCCGCCTGGATGGCGACCTCGAACATGTGCCGGTCGATCTCGCCGCGCAGTTTCTTGACGATCGCCCGGCCGCGGCGGTCGGCGTCGGCCCGGTGGCAAATCACCGACAGCGCATCGATGCGGTTGCCGCCGACCAGAATGTCGAGCCGCACCAGGTCGGCCGGAAAATAACCGACCAGCTCGTAGTCCATCGTGCCGTAGCCGCGGGTGCAGCTTTTCAGCTTGTCGTGCATGTCGTAGATCACTTCCGCCAGCGGAAGGTTGTAGACCAACATGGCCCGCGTCGGCGAAAGGTACTCGGTCCGCAGGTATTCTCCGCGGCGCTCGGTGCAGAGTTGCATCACGGGGCCGATGACGTCGGAGGGGAGCACGAAATTGACTTTCACCACCGGCTGCCGAAACTCTTCGATCAGCCCCTGGTCGGGCACTTTCTGCGGATTGTAAATCCGCAGCGTTTCGCCGCTTTTCGTGACGATTTCATAAGTTACGTTGGGCGCCGTCTGCACCAAGTCGAGATCGGCCTCTTGCTCCAGCCGCTGCTGGATGATTTCCATGTGCAGCAGGCCCAAGAATCCGCAGCGGAAGCCGAAGCCCAAGGCGTCGCTCGTCTCCGGCTCGAAGATGAAGCTGGGGTCGTTGATGCTGAGCTTGGTCAGCGCTTCGCGCAGCTCTTCGAAGTTCTGCCCATCCGAAGGATACAGCCCGCAGAACACCATCCGCTTCGGCTGCTGGTAGCCCGGCAAGGCGGGGGCGGCCGATTCGCCCGGCACGCTCACGGTGTCGCCGATATGCACGTCGGCCAGATCCTTGATGTTGCAGATCAGGTAGCCCACCTGCCCGGCTTGCAGCGATTCGCAAGCCCTGCGGTGCGGGGCGAACTGGCCTAGCTCCAAGACTTCGTGGACCGTGCCGACTTTGAGGAACTTGATTTTTTGTCCCTTGCGGACCGTGCCGTTCATCAGCCGCACGTAGGTGATCGCGCCGCGGAACTCGTCGTAGTGCGAATCGAAGACCATCGCTTGCAACTCGGCGTCGCGATCGCCGGTGGGCGGCGGAATTCGCTTGACGATCGCCTCAAGCAGGGCCTCGACTCCCAGGCCCGTCTTCGCGCTGCAAGGCAAGACCTCAGCCGGGTCGATGCCCAGGCTCTGTTCCATTTCTTCCATCACCTGCTCGGGCCGGGCATGGGTCAGGTCGATCTTGTTCAACACCGGCACCAGCGCCAGATCGCTTTCCATGGCCGCGAAGGCATTGGCGACGGTCTGGGCCTCGACGCCTTGGAACGCGTCGACCAGCAGCAGCGCGCCTTCGCAGCAAGCCAGGCTGCGCGAGACTTCGTAATGGAAATCGACGTGGCCCGGCGTATCGATCAGGTTCAGCTCGTACGTTTCGCCCCCCGAAATGTATTGCATCGCGACCGCGCGGGCCTTGATCGTGATGCCGCGCTCGCGCTCCAGATCCATATCGTCGAGCAACTGCGCGCGCAAATCGCGGCGGCTGACGGTGCCCGTCTTTTCGATCAGGCGATCGGCGAGCGTACTCTTGCCATGATCGATGTGGGCGATGATGCAGAAGTTGCGAATATGTTGACAGTCGATTTTTGACACGTATCAAGCCTTTGGGATCTTCGTGAATTATCCGAATCAGGAGCCACGGAGGGAACACCGATGAAACACGGATCACGCCAAGATGAAATCTCAGCACGAAGTCGCATCAGCGACTTCCGACTCTGTATTTCATCCGTGTTTTATCCGTGTTCCATCCGTGGCTAAAATTCGCTTCCGATCGTCGAGCCGCGCAATGCCGGCGACGCCGATGAAGCCGGCGTCGCCGCCTAACGTGGCATAGTCGATCGTCGTCCGCTCGGCCAGCACGGGAAAGGCCCGCTTGCGCACCTCTTCGCGCACGCGCTCGATGAATCGGCGGCCGAGCTTCGTTTCGTTCCGGCCAAACGTCATGGCGCCGCCGAGCACGACGCCGCAAGGGTCGATCGCGTGCATCAACGTCACGACGCCCACGCCCAGATAGCGGGCGGTCTCCAAGATGATTTCCAACGATAACTCGTCGCCGGCCTCGGCCTCTTCGGCCAACAGCAGCGGCGTCAATTCCTCGTCCGCGGCGATTTTTTTCGTCAGCGAACTCGTGCGGCCGGCATCGAGCGCTTCCTGGGTCCGTTTGATGACCGACAAGGCACTGGCGTAGGCTTCGAGATGCCCTGGCTGGCCGCAGGGACAAACCCGGGCGTCTTCGTGATAGTCGATGATGATGTGCCCGCACTCGGCGCCGTGGCTGTGCTCGCCGTCGATAGAGATGTCGTTGACGATAATGCCGCAGCCGATGCCGGTGCCCAGCGTCAACAGCACCATGCTGGGCATCTCTCGGCCGCAACCGACCCAGAACTCGCCGTAGGCGGCGGCGCCCGCGTCGTTGGCGAAGCTGACCGGCAACCCGCAGCGTTGGCTGAGCCGGTCGCGGATTGGGTAATGGTTCCAGCCGGGCAGGTTGGGCGGTTCGAGGAGCATGCCGGCGGGAATATCCATCGTGCCTGGCGAACCAAGTCCTACGCGGCGAATGTCGCCGGGTTTCAACCCCGCTTGGGCGATGGCCGCCTTCACGGCCTCGGCCATCCGTTTCACGGCGTCGTCGGCGCCCCGTTCAGAGAGCGTGTCAATGCTGGTCCAAGAGAGCGGACGCCCCTGATCGTCCACCACGCCCACTTTGATGCTCGTTCCCCCCAGGTCGACGCCCACGAAAAACGGCGCCTTGGCTTCGCCTAACGAGGTAAATTGTCGAGACTTAGACATCGGATGCCGGCAAGCGACGGCGCGCCAGAAGGTGGGCAAGTTTAGCGGACCCACAAAGTATAGGGGTTGCTTGCCGTAGGGACAATCGCAACCGCGGTGCGTTCCGTCGACGGAAAGGCAAGTCGGGAGCTGTTTGCATAGTTCAAGGCAGCTCCGGCAGGCCGTGGCGGAACTTTAGTCGCCGGAGGCGATCGACTGGCGCTCCCTCGTCACGGGGCGCCAAGGCTACTTCCCCCGTCACGTGGAGAGCCCCTATAATCGGCGGCGCCCGACGCGACCATTTTTCGCGGCGCGGAAATTCCTCCAAGCACAAAGGCCGACGCATGCCCTACGCCTTACGATCCATTCGCTGGTTCGCCTCTCTCGGAGTGGTCGCTTTCACTTTCGCCGCCCATCCGGCGGCGGCAGAAATCAAGAAGGTCGTTTCGATCGAGGGTATCACCGAATATCGGCTGGACAATGGCCTGCAAGTGCTGCTGTACCCCGACGACTCGAAACCGACCGTCACGGTGAACCTGACGGTCTTCGTCGGTTCGCGGCACGAGGGCTACGGCGAGGCGGGTATGGCCCACCTGCTGGAGCACATGCTGTTCAAGGGAACGCCCGATCACCCGGAGATTCCCAAGGTGTTGCAGGAGCGGGGCGCCCGATTCAACGGCACGACCTGGGTCGACCGGACGAATTATTATGAGACTCTGCCCGCCGGCGACGAGAACTTGCAGTTCGCCTTGCGGCTCGAAGCCGACCGGCTGCTGAACAGCTTCGTCAAGCAAGAAGACTTGCTTAAGGAAATGACCGTGGTCCGCAACGAGTTCGAGAGCGGCGAAAACTCGCCAGTGGGCGTGCTCGACGAGCGGTTGATGGCAGTGGCCTTCGACTGGCACAACTACGGCAAGTCGACGATTGGCAATCGCAGCGACATCGAGCGCGTGCCGATCGTCAACCTCAAGGCCTTCTATCGCAAGTATTACCAGCCCGACAACGCGATGCTCGTCGTGGCCGGCAAATTCGACCACGGCAAAACCCTGGAATACGTCGAAGAAGACTTCGGCACGCTGAAAAGGCCCGAGCGCAAACTTGACAAGACCTACACCGAGGAGCCACCCCAAGACGGCGAGCGCACGGTGACGCTACGGCGCGTCGGCGACGTCGGCGTAGCGAGTGCGATGTACCATGTGCCCTCGGGCGGCCACCCCGATGCGGCCGCGCTCGCGGTGCTGGGCGAAATCCTCGGCGCCGAACCGTCGGGCCGGTTGTACAAGGCGCTGGTCGAGACGCGCAAGGCGAGTTCCGTCGCAGCCGGCGCCGTCAGCTTCCACGACCCCGGCGTGTTTCAGGTGCAAGCCGAAGTGCGCCGCGAAGATTCGCTGGAAGAAGCCAAGGACATTCTGCTGAAGACGACCGAAGACGTGGGCCGCGAGGGCGTCGACAAGGCCGAAGTCGAGCGCGCTCGATTGAAGCTGCTCAAGCAGCGCGAGTTGGCCGCCGCCGACACCAGCCGCATCGCCGTGCAGCTCAGTGAATGGGCCGGGCAAGGCGATTGGCGGCTCTACTTTCTGCATCGCGACCGGATCGAGCAGGTCACGCCCGAAGCGGTGGAGGAAGTCGCCGAAAAGTATTTAAAGCCCAACAATCGTACGGTGGGCCTGTTCGTGCCCACGGAAAAAACCCAAAAGACGCCGATTCCTGAAACGCCCGACCTTTCGAAGCTCCTCGCCGACTACAAGGGGCGCGAGACGATCGTCGAAGGCGAGGCGTTCGACGTCTCTCCGGCCAACATCGAAAAACACGTCCGGCGAAGCAGCTTGCCCGAGGGCGCCAAGCTGGCCTTGTTGCCGAAGAAAACCCGCGGCGAGACGGTCAATTTACGGCTGACGCTGCGGTATGGCGATCTCGAAAACCTCAAAGGGTTGGTGCTCGGCTGCGAACTGCTGCCCCACCTGATGATTCGCGGCACGAAAAATCTCTCGCGGCAAGAGCTGCAAGACGAACTCGACAAGCTGAGCGCGACGCTGCACGCCACGGGCGAGGCCGGCAGGGCCGTGTTCACCCTGCAAACGAAGCGCGAGCACTTCGTCGAGGTGCTCGGCCTGCTGCGACAGGTGCTGCGCGAACCGGCGCTGGCCGAGGACGAATTCGAAGTCTTGCGCCGCGAGTCGTTGGCCAAACTGGAAGAGCAACTCACCGACCCGCAGACGCTGGCCATCATCCGGCTGCGGCGCACCGTTTCGCCCTACGACAAGGACGACGTGCGATACGACCCGACCGTCGAAGAAGACATCGAGCGGGCCAAGACGATTTCGCTCGACCAATTGAAATCGCTGTATGGCGATTACCTCGGCGCCCAGGTTGCCGAAGCGGCGGTAGTGGGCGATTTCGACGCCGACGAGTGTCTGGCCGGCCTGCGAAAGATTTTCGCCGACTGGACCGCCGAAAAATCGTATGCACGGCTGCCGAAGCTGGATTTTCCCAAAGTGAAAGGCGGCGATCAAGAGATTCTTACTCCCGACAAAGCCAACGCCATGTATTTCGCCGGGCTCGTGTTTCCGATGAAGGATACGGACCCTGACTATCCGGCGCTCTTGGCCGGCAACTACGTGCTGGGGGCGGGCGCCTTGTCGTCGCGGCTGGGCGACCGCGTGCGCCAGAAGGAAGGCTTGTCTTACGGCGTCGGCTCGCATATTTTCGCCGAATCGCTCGACAAGCGGGCCAGCCTGACGCTGTATGCCATTTACAACCCGGCGAACGTGGCCAAGGTCAAAACGGCGATCCGCGAAGAACTCGACCGGCTGATCAAGGATGGCGTGAAGCCCGACGAATTGTCTCGCGCCAAGAGCGGCTATATCCAAGAGCACGAGGTCAGCCGCACCAGCGACGCCAACCTGGCCAGCATTCTGTCGGACACGCTTTACCTCGACCGCACGATGGCCTACTACTCCGACTTGGAGAAAAAGCTCGACGCGCTGACCCCCGACGACGTGCTGGCGGCTTTGCAGAAGTACATTGACCCCGAGCGGCTGTCGACCGTCGCGGCGGGCGACTTCAAGGCTGGCGATGACAAAGCCAAGTCTGCGAAGGAGCAGCCAGCGGACAAGGACGCGGCGAAGGACGAAAAAAAGGGAAAGCCTGCGGCGGCAAAAAGCGGCCCGGCAGCCAAGAAGGCGAAAGTCAATAAGTAGCTTCCTTCATCCGTGGAATCCGAGATATCCGTAGTCAAATTCCCTGCCGCCGTCGAAAATGGACCGCGGATGGCACGGATCGAAGAGGCGTTCGAGCGCGCACCTATTGAAAACCGGATGATCATCTACCGCACCGACGTGATTCCCGCCGCCGCGATGTTGGTCGAACTGTTTCGGGCTGCCCAATTGACTCGTCCGCTGGACGATCCCGGCCGAATCGAGGGCCTCTATCGGGCCTCGAACCTGGTCGTTACCGCCTGGGAAGGCGAGCGACTGGCCGGAGTCTTGCGCGGCTGGACCGACGGCGGCTTCGACGGCTATATCTGCGATCTGGCGGTGCATCCCGATTTTCAAAAACTCGGCATCGGCAGCGCCTTGCTCGACAAGGTCCGCTTCGAGCGGCCGCAGGTTCAGTTCGTGCTGCGGGCCTCGCAGATCGCCCGCGAGTATTATGAGCATCTCGGCTGGCAAAAGATCGGAAACGGCTGGTTCTGGCCGCGACAGTCGTGACGGCGGAAGAAGCTTCGGCATGCTCTCGCTTCAATCCAAGCTTGTCTGGTTGGCGGCGATTCACGTCGTCGCCGGCCTCGGCGCCGCGTGGCTCGTCGTGCGGGGAAGCGTCCCGGAGGCGAGCGCGACGTTCTTGGACGCTCTGCTTGGCGCCGAGCTTGGGATGTTGGGCGTTTGGGCTGGATTCGGAGAACATTCCAAAGCGGCGGGCTTCGTCGGCGTAGCGGCGGGCACGACTTATGTCAGCATCTTGGAAATGGCCGAAGCCTGGCCAGCGGTTGCGGCGACAGGGGCCGATGCCTACGTCGTCCTCTGGTATCTGATGTTCTACCTGGCGCTGGCCTTGTTGGCGCTGAGCGGGATCGTGGCGACCGCCGTCGTACTGCGCCGCCGCGGCGTGCGCTTGCGCCGAGAGCCGATCGGAACGGAAGGGCTGGCAGGCGAAGACGTGCAATTCTCGATGCGGCAATTGATGCTGCTCGTGTTCGTCGTGGCGGTGCTCGTCCGGCTCGGCCCGACCGTGCAAGCGAAGTTCAACAGTTATTTCTCGGCCGTCTCGATGCTGCTGGCCATCGCTTGCTGGGGCGCCTGCTTCGCCACGGTCGCCTTGGCCGGTTTGTGGGCGGCGTTGGGCGGCCGTCTTTCGGCCGCCAGGATCTGCATGGCGGGCGGCCTGGCCGGCGGCCTTTCGCTGTTGCCGCCATATTACTTTCCCGAACTGCTGACGGACGATTTCGCCCGTTCCGCGGTGGTGTTGGTCGGCGCTCTAGGGATCGAGATCGGCTCGCTGCTGGTCATTCGAGGTTGCGGATATCGGCTGGCCGCCAACGCGGCCCGCGGCGCGGCGGAGATTGCCCCTTCAGCGGCGCCTGACTAGTATAAGTGTGAAGAGCACCAAATCTCATGTCTCACGGCAAATTGCGCCAGCAGATCGCGTGGGAGGCGGCCCGCTTGATGTACGAGCGGACCGAGTCGGAATATTACCGGGCCAAACTAAAAGCCGCCAAGCGGATGGGCGGCGGTTGGGTCAAGCCGAAGGACTTGCCTAGCAATCGCGAAATCCGCGACGAGATTCAGGTCTTCGCCCGGCTCTACGAAGGCGACCGCCGCGCGCAAAACCTGCGCGAGATGCGCGTCGAGGCCCTGCGGATGATGCGCCTGCTGCGGCCCTTTCGGCCGCGGTTAATCGGCAGCACGCTCACCGGACACGTCCGCCGAGGCAGCGACATCGACATTCACGTCTTCTCCGATAGCCTCGAGGCCGTGACTGCCGTGCTCGACCAGGAGGGCATATCGTATGAGGTCGAGCGCAAGCAAGTCCGCAAGCAGGGCGAGGAGCGCGTCTATCGGCACATTCACGTCGCCGACCGTTTTCCGTTCGAGTTGACGGTTTACGCCGGTAAGTTGGCCCATTTCGTCTTCAAAAGCTCGGTCACCGGCAAGCCGATCGAACGGGCCGGCCTCGCCGAGTTGGAAGAATTTCTCGCTCGCGAATATCCGAACCTTCCGCTCGACGAGGCGGTGCTTGAGGCCGAGCACCAGGTCGATCGCTTCCAGATCTACCAGATGCTGCTGTTGCCGCTGGAGCACGTGAAGCAGTCGCCGAAGCATCATCCCGAGGGAGATGCGCTCTATCACAGCCTGCAGGTCTTCGATTTGGCCTCGCACGAGCTGCCCTACGACGAGGAGTTTTTGCTCGCCGCGCTGCTGCACGACGTCGGCAAGGCGATCGACCCGCACGACCATGTCGCCGCCGGGCTGGAAGCCCTCGAAGGCTTCATCACGCCGCGGACGGCGTGGCTGATCGAGCACCACATGGAGGCCCAGGCCCTCCTTGACGGCAGGCTCGGCCAGCGCGCCCGCCGCCGGCTCGGCGAGAGCGAAGACTTCGAAGAACTGCAGCTTCTCGCCGAGTGCGATCGCCAAGGCCGCGTCTCCGGCGCGGCCGTGCCCGAGGTCGAAGAGGCGCTCGACTACATTCGCGAGCTGGCGAAAACGTGCGGTTGAGATGGACCGGCGGTAGAGAGAGGTTAGCCACAGAGACACAGAGAGGAAGAAACAAACAGGAAAAACTTTTGAGACTTGAGCTTCTGCGATCTTTCCTACGAGCCAAAAGCGGCTTGGGCGCAGGGCATCAATGTTCCTTTCCAGTCCCTCCTGGTCCTTCTCTTCTCTTGCTCTCTCCTCTCTGTGCCTCTGCGTCTCTGTGGTTTATTTCCCGCCGAAGTTCCGCAAACAGTTCCAAATAATCGCGAGCGACGCGATCGAGGTCGTGCCGCTCGACGACGCGGTGGCGGGCCGCGGTCGCCAGCCGGTTTCGCAAGGCGGCGTCTTCCAACACTCGCGTGAGCGCGGCGGCGGCTTCATCGTCGTTCAAGTCGACGAGCAGGCCGCTGGCGTCGTGTTCGACGAGATCGACATTGCCCGGCACGCGCGTCGCGATGGGGGCCAGGCCGCTGGCCATCGCTTCGAGCAAGGCGTTCGAGCAGCCTTCGTGCGGCGAGAGCTGTATGCAGGCGGCGGCCTGGCGGTAAAGCTCGGGCGTATCGTCGCGCTGGCCGAGAAACTCGACGTTCTTGAGGTTCTCTTGCCGAGCATAGGCGGCCAGCGCATCGGACTGCGGGCCGGCGCCGACCATCAGCAGGCGATACTTGCCTTGCCGGTTGGCGATCTTCCAGGCCCGCAGCACGGCCCGCGGGTTTTTCTCCTCGCTCAAACGGCCGACGAAGATTGCGGTGCGCTCGCGCTCGGCGGCGGCGTCCTCCGGCACCTCGGCGCCGGGCGGGTGAAATCGCCCGAGATCGACGCCGTTGGAGAACGATCGAATCCGGTCCGCCGGGCAGCCGATCTCGGCCAGTTCTTGGCGAGCGGTTTCCGAGGGAGCGAGAAACAACGAATTGCGCAGCGCGAGCCGCCGCAAGAGCCGACCGCCCTTGGCCCGCCGCAGTTGGGCCAGATCGCCGCGCGGGCCGACCGAAGCCAGCCGCGCGATCGATGGTTTTTGCAACAGCGGACTGACAAGGCCCGCGGCCACCGCCTCCCAGGGCGCCTGGGCGGCCAATACGGCGTCGTAGCGCCGGCCGAGTCGCAGCAAAACGGCTGAAAGCGAAGCGAGAAAGCTCAATCCGAACAGCGGCCCGAGCGGCAGCGTCCGAATGTCGCGCCGAATTTCAATTCCCTCGATCAGTTCCCGCGCCGGTTGTCCCGCGAGCCGCCGCGTAATCACCAGCGGCTTGTGTCCCCAGCGCGCCCAGCGCTCAGCCAGTTGGAACAATTGCCGCTCGGCGCCGCCGACGGTGGGATGAAAATGGCTGAGACAAACGGCGATTCGCAGAGGTTTTTGGTCCGGCGGCGCTGCGGAATGATCGGGGCCTGTCATAGCCGGGCGGTTACGCGGCGCCCCCAGGAAACGCCTCGCGGATCCACGCGCGAAACGAGCGGATCCAAGTCGTCTCGTCGGTCGACGCGCGCATTTGCAAAAAGCGATTCAATTCCGCCGGGTCAAGCAAGGGGATGTTAAGGCTTTTTTCCGATGCGACATATTGCCCGTCGTCGGCAAGTAGAAAAATGCCGAGCCTTCCTTTCGTGCAGCGCCAGACTTCCGGAACCCCCAACTTCGCGTAGAGCGGCAGCTTGCCGATTGCCGAGCGGCTCGCTTCGACCTCGATCACCACGTCGGGCGGCGGATCGCGAGTCAGGTCGAAATCTTCCAAGTGACGCACGCGAGCTTCGTTCTGGACGTAGTAGCACTCGTCGGCCTCCAGCCCGAATTTGCGGCGAGGATCTTTCCAAGTCGTCGATCGCAGGCCGCGAATCGCGATGTTCAGTTCCTCCGTGAACGTCTCCAGCATGCGGGCCAGCAACTTCGTGGAATCCTCGTGTCTCGCGGATGGCGACATGATTTCGAGATCCCCTTGGTCGTAGGTCATCCGCTTGCCCCAATTCTCGGGGATATCGCGAAGCTGCTCGTACAACTCCCACGGAATCTCGCGGAGTAGAATGACCTCGGAGACGACTTCCGCTACGCGCGGCTGTTCGATAGTGGCCATGGTCAACCTCGTCGACGTTGCGGGGCAGGCGGGACGCTGGCCCTACGTGGCGATCTCGATATGAAAATCCCCTCGGGCGCGCCTAGCCAGACGCGGCGAGGGGAAGGGAATTCGTTTTTGCGCCGCGGGGGCTTTATGCCTGGAACGAGCTTCCGCAGCCGCAGCTCTTCACCGCGTTGGGATTGTCGAACGTGAAGCCGCGCTTTTCCAAGCCGTCGTAGAAGTCGACCGTCGTGCCGTCGAGGTACAACGCGCTCTTCTTATCAACCACGACTGTCACGCCGTGATAGTCGTATTTGCTGTCGGTCTTCTCATCGAAGGCCTTGTCGAAGCCGAGGCTGTACTGGAACCCGCTGCAACCGCCGCCCGCCACGCCGACGCGCAGCACGGTCCCTTCGTCGAACTTCTGTTCCTGCATGATCCGCTTGACTTCGTTGGCGGCCTTTTCGCTCAATGCCACTGCCATGATGTTCTGCGACTCCTGAATATAAGGGTACGTGCTTGCCTAGCCGGTTTTTGACAACCAAGTATGTCTAAATTATACAACCCGCTTCGAAAAGGGAAGCAGGATGTAGGTGGGAAAGAGGAAAAAACTGCCATCCACGGGGAAAACAGACCTTCGCGCAACCACCCTTCCCCATACGCCAGTCTCCAACCACCAGTTTCCAACCACCGATCCCCGACCATCCCATGCGGCTCAAGCCAAACTGCTGAGCTTTCGCAATCGGCCAACCGCCTGACTGACGGCTTCGATGGCGAACTCGACGTCGGCGGCCGTATTGAAGCGGCCCAGGCCAAACCGCAGACTCGCCCGCGTCAAGTCTTCGCTGAGCCCCAAGGCCCGCAGAACATGGCTCGGCTCGGGATTGGCCGAAGTGCAGGCGCTGCCGGAACTGACGGCCAGCGACTTCATGCTCATCATCAAGGCTTCGCCGTCGACGTGGGCGAAGCTCAGGTTCAGATTGCCCGGCAAGCGCAACCCCAGGGGCGATGGCGCCGCCGGCGAAAGCGCCGGCCCGTTGAGCGACACGCCGTCGAGGGCGTCGAACAGCCCCGCGGCAAGCCGATCGCGAAGCTGGGCCAATCGAGCGGCTTCGCCCGGCAACTCGGCCAAACATAGCTCCACGGCCCGCGCGAACCCGACGATGCCCGGCACGTTGAGCGTGCCGCTGCGCAGACCGTGTTCTTGGCCACCGCCGTCGATTTGCGATTGCAGCCGCACGGGCGAGTTGCGGCGGCGCACATAGAGGGCGCCGACCCCCTTGGGGCCGTAGATCTTGTGGGCGGAGAAGCTCATCAGGTCGAGTTGCAAGGCCCTGACGTCGACCGGAATCTTGCCGACCGCCTGCGTGGCGTCGCAATGCAGCAGCACGCCCCGCTCGCGGCAGATCGCGCCGATTTCGGCCAGCAGTTGAATGGCGCCGATTTCGTTGTTGGCCAGCATCACCGAAACGAGCGCCGTATCGGGCCGGATGGCGCTTGCCACTGGTTCCGGATCGAGCAGGCCCGAGGAAGCGCTGCCGGCCGGAACGACCGGCAGCAGGGTAATTTCGAAGCCGCGGCGGCCAAGACGTTCGAGCGGATCGAGCACCGCCTTGTGCTCGGTCGTGACGCTGACGAGATGGTCGCCTCTGCGTTTGCCGCGCTCGGCGGCCCCGCGAATCGCCAGATTGTCGCTTTCGGTCGCCCCGCTGGTGAACACGATTTCGCGAGGCCCGGCGCCGACGGCCGCCGCGATGGTTTGGCGGGCCTGGTCGGCGGCATCCTTGGCTTCCCAGCCCCAGGCATGGCTCACGCTGCCGGCATTACCGTATTGCTCGGTGAAGTAGGGCAGCATCGCCTCGACCACCCGCGGATCGACGCGAGTCGTGGCGTGGTTGTCCATGTAAACGCGAGCGGCCGTCATCGGTCAAAGAGAGCGGAAAAGCCGGGGTTTCATCGGGGCTTCAAGTCAGCGGACAATGGGAAGAAAGGCCATTATATCAGGCCGCTGGGATGATGTAGCCCGGCCCTCGGACGTGACCGCGCTTGATCCGATCCCCGGCTGAGAGGGCGGTCGTGCCGTATATCACGATTTCGCAACATTCGCGATCAATTCGGCTCTTCCCTTGCCCGATACAATATTAATGGATTTTCCTTGTGGGGCTGCTGGAGCAGGGAAGTGCTCACGCTCGTCTTGTACCTGGCGTGCGGCTCGGCGCCAGAGTGCTTCGTTGAAGAGCATGTCGATACGATCGCCGTGGTCCACGTCAAAGACGGCGCCGAGATGGTGTTCTTCTTCGACTTCGTGCAGAACGAATGGGTCTGCCTCGACCATCGCTGGCTGGTGAGCGACATGGTTCCCGGCCGGGTCGGCAAGCAGTGGTCGCTGGCCTGGCGCGACGACGGCGATTCGTGCTGGCGGTTGATGCTGGCCGACCACTGGTACGAGACCTGGGAAGAGGAGAGTCCCCTGTCCGCCCAGCACAACCGCCCCTGGTTCGCTCGCTTGTTGGTTCCGGGCCTCAAGCAGCCCTGCCGGGCCGTTTCGCCCTAAGCCGGTCGTGGAAATCAGGCCGGTCCTTGCGGCTGGCCGCCTCTCCACGCGAAAGAGTGCTGTACAGCGCCGGCGATTCGTGCCAGACTAGAGGCGCACAGGGCAAGTCATCCAATGCTGCACGAGAGCGAGGCAATTGAATGTCCAGCCAAACGATTGGCCGGCCAATGGAGATTTTGTTGGTCGAAGACGGACTGGTCGACGCCCGAGTGACCATCGCGGCGCTCAAGAAGGGAATGATCCAGCATCGTCTGACGCTGATTCGCGATGGCGTCGAGGCGATGGGGTTTCTTCGGCAACAGGGCAAGTTCAGCCGAGCGCCGCGGCCCGACTTGATTTTGCTCGACCTGGGACTGCCGAAAAAAGACGGCCGCGAAGTGATGGCCGAAATCAAGGCCGACGACGCGCTGCGCTCGATTCCGGTGGTCGTCATGACCAACTCGGATGACGAAGAAGATCGCCTGCAAAGCGAGTCGCTGGGCGTCGATAGCTTCATTACCAAACCGGTCGACACCGAAAAATTCCTGTCGGTCGTCCGGCAACTCCGGCGATATCTTCACGCCGAGGTGATTCTGCCGGCCGTCTGACCGAGGCGTGCGCTACGGCAGATAATTCAGCGCATGCGTGTAATCGCCGGTCTTCCGTCGCCGCAGTCCACTGATTATGTACAGACCGCACTCTGAGTTCTTGGAGCCCGCCGATCGTCATGCGAGCATATGGCGATATATGGATTTCACCAAGTTTGTTTCGCTGCTCGAAGAGAGCGCTCTCTACTTCGCGCGAGGCGACCAGTTCGGAGACCAGTTTGAAGGGTCGCGGCCGAGACGAAATGTGGAGGCGCGGTTCCGTCGGTTCTGCGAACTCAATGGAAAGCGGCCGGACGAGTTGAGCACAGCGGAGCGGCAAGCCTTCAAGGACGATCTCGAGGCTGATGGGAGGCTCGATAGGCAGTTCGTCGCGATCAATTGTTGGCACATTAATGATTTCGAATCGGCCGCGATGTGGAACCTGTACTTGAAGAGCAACGAAGGAATTGCGATTAAATCGACTTATGACCGTCTGGCACGAGCCATCTCGCAGGCGCCTGGAAGGCAAACCGGTTGTACGTTCGTTCATATCGGGCTTGTAAGGTACATCGACTACAGTTCAGACGAGTTCGAAGAAAAGAGCAAGTTCTCTCGATTCCTTCACAAACGAAAAAGCTTCGAACACGAACGGGAATTACGGGCGATGGCGGAAAGTCCAATGCAAATGCAGGGCGGTGACTTCATCTACGCAAAGAGGAAGCCCCTAATCGGTGTTGGAGCGCATATCCCGGTCGACCTCGAAACACTTATCGGAGCGATCTACATCGCTCCGAATGCGAGTTGGCTCGAATTGCTCGTTTTGAAGGTAATGAACAAGTACGGCGTTCGCGCGCATGTCCGGCGAACAAGCCTTGACGAAAGCCCGCTCTTTTGATGCCAAACCATGTTTGACCGACATGCCGAGCGACCGTTCATCGAGGTCGAGGGAGTTCGGTTCCACCCCGAGAACCCATTAGGGAATCACGTGCCGGACGCCACATGGGAACATTTCGCGCTCAATGAAATGATCGACTTCTATTACGCAGCAATGGAAACCGAACCGTCTGCGACCGAAATCGTGATTGCAGCGTGCAAGCGGCAAATTGCAATTTCAAGGCGCGTCGCAGCATCATGCGTTAGGCGCTTTCCAGGACAAATGCTCCCGCGGCACATAGGTTACGAGAGGCTCTTTTTGTCACTTGAGCGACTTGGACGATTCGAAGAAGCGATCGGGGTCGCAATGACGGCGAAGCGAAGCAGATGGGCGCCAAATTCGGCAACCTGGACGAGCCGCATCAATCGCTGCAAGGCAAAACTGAGGATCCATCGCGGCAATTGATCTCCATCAGTCAATCAAAGCCGTGCTACGGAATATAATTCAGCGTGTAGTACGCCGCTTCATGCAGCAGTGGCAAGCCGGAGGCGGAACGGATGCCGGGGGAGTGCAACTCGTGGACGTGGCCGCGTTGCAAACCATCGATCGTGAGCCGCACGCTCTTGCGATCATCCGAGACGACGGCTTTCGTGATCGGCGGCGTGGTTTGGTCGACTTCCGGGCTGCCGTAGCTGGCCTGGTAGATGTAGGTGTAGGTCTCGATCCGGTACGACTTCACGTCGCCGGCTGATTGCGGCTCGACCGGCTCGGTGAAGGTCAACTCGAAGCCGTCGGACTTGGCTCGCATCTCGTGGATCTCGAACGGCGTCTTGCCGGTCCAGTTCATCCGCTCGACGCTGAACGGCAGCGCGCCGCGCGAGCCCCAGCCTCGGTTCGTGCCGCCGATGAACATCGAGCCGTCGGGCGTGATCTCCATGCCCAGCGTGCCCGAGCCAATTCCTTCGCGGAACGGGAAGCAGGCGCCTTGGTAGTGGCCTTGCACCTGTTCCAGATAGCAGCGCATGATCGTGCTGGCCGATTGGTCGCCGACGAACATCTGCCCGGCGAAGGCGCCGAACTTGCCGCCGGTCATGTCGCACACCACCCCGCTGGCCGATTTGCCCATCTTATCGTAAGGGAACAAGATCGTCGGCGGTTCGTACTCGGGGATTCTTTGGGCCTCGACGATAAAGCGGCTGCCGCTCGTTGGATCGGCGGGCCGCGGCCCCATCGCTGCTTTCGCCAGGTCGTACCACTTGTTGCCGCCAGGATGCCCGACGAACTTGCCGGGGACCAGGTGCTTTAGTTCGCAGGTGCCGTTCCAGGGGCCTTGGTTGTCGGTATAGAACATATCGCCCGCCGCGTTGGCCCCGATGCCGCCGGGCGAGCGAATGCCGCTCGACGTGGGGATCATTTTGCCATCGGCTGAGACTCGCAGGCACCAGCCGCGATACTTGCAGTTGCTGTCGAACGAACCGGTGAGGCAGAGCACGACCCATAGGTTGCCGTCTTTGTCGAACTTCGAGCC
Source organism: Pirellulales bacterium (assembly GCA_035606815.1). Classification (GTDB taxonomy): domain Bacteria; phylum Planctomycetota; class Planctomycetia; order Pirellulales; family JAICIG01; genus JAICIG01. The sequence continues at coordinate 3,727 of DATNEC010000022.1, read as the reverse complement.
GAAGGCGTATTCGTGGTAGTCGCCGGTGATTTCCCAATCGTCGTTGACCAGTTGAAATTCGTCGGCCAGGCCGTCGCCGTCGGTGTCGCGCAGCCGCGAAACGTCCGAGCGCTGCGTCACATAGAGCCAGCCGTCGCGATAGGCCAGGCTCAGCGATTCGTGCAGGCCGTGCGCGAAGCGCTTGAACTGCTCGGCTTTGACCTCCTTCGCCAGCGGGTTTTGAATCATCCAGATTTCGCCGCGCCGCGAGCAAACGGCCATCCGGCCATCAGGCATGAGTTGAAAGCCGGCGGCCTCCAGTTCGACGCCCTGGGGGATTTCGAACCGCGTGATCGGGTAGTAATCGGCCTCGGCCGGCGTTTTATCATCCGCACCGGCCGCCAGCGGCGCCAGGGCCGCGAGAGCGATCAAGCACCGTAGGGCGGGCGCCGCCCACCATGCTGCGGCGATGGATGCGGCCCTGGGTTTCGGTTCATGGCGGGCAGTGCTCGCTCTACGAGGAACAATGGGCAGTCGGTTCATGTTGAAATCTTGCCTGGCTGTTTTCAAAACTAAACTCTCTCTCCCTTTGGGAGAGGGCCGCCTACCAAAAAATCTCCTGTACGATCTCCGCCTTGCCGTCCTTCAGCGCGACGGGCACGAGCAATTCCTGCCGCCCGCCGTTGTGGCGCACGATCGGCGTCGGACCGGCCGAGCGAACGCGGATTTGGAGCGTCCCGCTGACCAAATACCGCCCTTCGTCGAGCGGTTTGATCTCTGGCGAGGCCGCGGCCAAAAAGTACAACTGCGAAACCGGCTGTTCGGCGCTAATTGTCAGCCGCCGTTCGAAGCCCGCGTCTTTCTTGCCGGCGACCGGCAGCGGCTGCTCCTCGACCGAGAAACCCGGCCCGCTGTATTCGAACGTCGGCCGACCTTGCTTATCCAGCCGGTAGCCGCGGAATTGATAGCCGCGCTCTTTGGGCGGCTGATTGGGCCAAGGGCTGTCGAGCGAATCGAGCGCGGCCAGCGGCACGGTCTGCTCGAGCCGCACGATGTGATCGCCCAGCGGCGTTTGAAAACCGTTGCCGCGGCCGACCCAGTGCATCGAGGCGTCGATGAAGCGGCCGTGCCAAACGAGCGCCAGGCAAAGCTTGTTGGCGTCCCAGGCCAGGTCGGCGCCTTCGGGATAACCGACCGCGATACCGCGCGGCGATAGACCGTCGATGAAGTTGCGGTAGATGATCGGCCGGCCATCGGGCTTCAGCTCGATTACGCCGGCAATCAGCCCGTCGGGAATGCCGGCCTTGTCGCCGTCGCTCAGGTATTTCCAAATCGCGGCGATCTGGCTCGCCGGATCGCCGCTGTACACGTCGCCGATCGTGCTGCGGCCACCGGAAAACCCGGTCGGCATCCGCGTACCCGGGCGAAACTGCGGCGGATTGGGCAGATAGCGATGGAACCAATCCTCGCGAATCCGCCGCGTCATCGTCTCCAGCCCCAGTGCCTGAATGCCCGTCGCGCGGTGCTGGCCGAACGTGTGGCACTTGATGCAGGCCAGGGCCTTGTCGCCGACCAGCGCGCGGCCGGTCGATTTGACGTGCAAGTCGCTATCGGCCAGCGCCGGAATCTTGGCCTCGGTCTTCCGATCGACGGCGGCGAAGTCCTCGGCGAGCTTGACGACTTCGGCGGCGCCGAACTTCGGCATCCGCGCGAGCATGTAGGGCCGGTCCTTGGCGCCTTCGGCCAGCACGTGCTTCAGCCAGCTTTCTTGCAGCTTGTCGCCAACGCCATCCAGCGGCGGCGGCACGCGGCCTTCGTCGCCCATTTCGGGAATCGTCGTCAAGAACAGCGGATTGCGATCCGCCTCCGGCCCGCCGACGCCGCCGCGGCTATGGCAGGCATAGCAGTTGAAGGCGGTCATCGTCTGGGGAATGCGTTGTTCGGGGCTGAGCGGCGCGGCGGGCGGCGCCGAAGTCAAGGCCGCGGTCAAAGACTCGCGCTGCGAGACGCTTAATGCGAAATCGGGCGCCTTGTCCGTCATACTGTCGCCCAGGCAGCCTTTGCCCGGATCGCACTCGGCCAGCGGCTTGGCCGCCAGGCCCGACTTGATCGGTTGGCCGTCTTGCTTCATCCGATGGCACGACGCGCAGCCGACCGCGGCGAACAGTTCGCGCCCCTTGGCGACTTGCGAAGCGTCGAACACGAACCGGTCGCCGTCCGCGGGCGAAGGCGCGGCGGGCGGCGGAGCGGTTTCAGTCAGGTAGATCGACGCTTCGGCCGGCTGCCGCGGAACGCCGGGGCCTTCGTACTCCAATTCAAGCGTCCATTCCCCGCCCCCCTGCGTGTAATCGACTCGCAGCGGGTGCATGCCTTTCGCCAGAATCGCCGCGTCGGCATTGACCTGGTGCGGATGAACGCCGTCGGAGGCCACGACCCGCTTGCCGTCGATCCACAAGATGCTGCCGTCGTCCGAGCCGAGATGAAACCGGTACTTGCCGTCGCGTTCGATCTTCAAATAACCCTCGAAGCGGACGCCGAAGTTGTTCTCTCGGCCGACGACCGTCAGGTCGAGGCCCGCCGACTGGCCGGTCTTGAAGGGCTTCAACTGGCTGAAGTCGGGAACGTTGTCCCAACTCCCTTCGTACGCCGCGAAGTGCATGTTGGCTTGCTTCGGTTTGACGTCGACGTCGCCGATCAGGTAATGGGCCAGATCGCGGGCTTCGTCGTTGTTCAGGTTCAAGCTCGGCATGCGGCCCGCGGGCCGGTCTTGGTGCGGATTCTTGAGAAACTCCGTCAGGGCGGGGATCGTGGTCTTGGCCTTTAAATCGGGCAAGGGAACCGACGTCGCCGGCGAAACCTTCTGGCCGTTCCGCGGCGCGTGGCAAGCGACACAGCCGATCTGGTGAAACAGCCTTTCGCCGTTTTGGGCGAACTTGCGATTGCCCTGCTGCTCTTGCAGCCGCCCGGTGCTTGCCAAGAAGTTGACGATCGCCCGCGATGCGCTCTCGCGCTCAGCCGGCGACATGTTCGCCAACGCGGCCGGCATCAACGTGCCGGGCTTCGTCACATGCGGCTCGGCGATGAACTCCAGAAGGTACTCCGGCCGCGCTCGGACGCCGATGTTGTCGAGCGACGGCGCCGGTCTCGGCAGCAGCCGCGCCGCCAGTGACGCGCCGGCTTGGTGGCAAGCCGTGCAGTTCAACTCTTCGACGAGCAATCGCCCGCCGGCCCCATGATCGGCGCCGGCGGTGGCGTAAAATCGCTCGAAGCCCGGCACGATCGGCCGCCGCGACTCCCGCTCGCTGTCGCGCGGCACGACCCAGATATTGCGGTATCGCACGGGGTTGCCGTGGTCTTGCAGGTAGACCGGCCCAGGGTCGGGCGATTCCTTCATCGGCGCCGCGGTGGTCGCTCCCGGGATTTCGATGTTCTGATGCACCACGACGCCATTGAGCCGGACGGTCAGCTTGGCCGGCGAAGTCTTTTTGCCCTGTTCGTCGAAGCGGGCGGCCGTGAACTCCGCGTCGTAAGTTTGCCAGCTTAGCGGCGGCAGGCACATATTCACTGTCGGCGCCGCGACCGAGTAGATTCCGCCGCACTCGTTGTCTTTGCCTTCCAGGCCGAACGAGTCGAGCACCTGCATTTCGTAGCGGCCTTGATAATAGACGCCGCTGTTGCCGCGTCCCTGGCCACGGGCTTTGGGCATGAACGGCGTGCGGAATTCGGCATGCAGCGTGCAATCGTGAAA
>DATNEC010000020.1:0-5749 GCA_035606815.1 Pirellulales bacterium | reverse complement strand
AATCGTCCCTCACCGCCGTTCCCTTAACCCGCTAACCCCCAACTATCGAAACTCCGTTTCACGCTGAACCAGTACAGCGGCCTTGGAGCAACGACAACAGGAGTTGGGCATTCCCGAAAAGAAAGAAACCGGCACGCCGCGCGCTCAACTCGCCAGTTCGCTGGGCTACCTGACCAACCAACGCCAGCGGATGAAATACCCTGAGCACCGCAAGCAAGGCCTGCCCCTGACCAGCAGCCCGATGGAATCAACCGTTAAGCAGATCATTCGGCGAATCAAAGGGTCGGAGAAATTCTGGTCCGAAGGCGTCGATCCGATGTTGCACCTCGTAGCCGACCGGCTGAGCCAAACCAATGTGACCGAAAAATTCTGGTTGCGTCGCGTCGAGCGGATCATTGAGTCCGCCCGCTACCCATGCTATCAGCAAGCCTGCTAAAACAAATCGCGACATGCACCCACATGCACCGGGGAGAACGCCCCGCCAACTGCTCTGGCCCGCGCCGCCCTTTCGGCGTTAGAATCCGCGGCGCATTTGAGCCTTCCTGTCCATTGGGCCGGCTATGCCCCGTTTATGCAGAATTCTTGGCTTGGCGCTGCTTGCGGCGACGGCGCTGGGGTTGCGGGCGGCGGTGGTGGTCAGCATCGCGAAGAGTGCTCCGCGCGCGGTGACCTATGAACATGGCGAGATCGCCGAAAACCTCTTGGCGGGCCGAGGCTTTGCCGTCCGGTTTTTGGGCGTCAACGGGCCGACTTCGCAGCAAGCGCCGTTGTACCCCGCGCTTTTGGCCGCTTGCTATTGGTCTTTCGGGACCGGCTCGCCTCAAGCGCTTTTGGCGCTGCAAGGTTTGCAATGCTTCGCCGGCGCCGGGTTGGCGCTGGCGGTCGTTTGGCTCGCCTGGTCTCTGGTTCCCGATCGGCCGACCGTCGGCTGGGCGGCTGGCTGGGGGGCGGCCGTCTATCCGACGCACGTCTACATGGTCACGCACATTCAAGTTGCGCTCTGGGCCGCCTTGTGCCTGACGTTGCTCGTCGCATTGGCCGCATCGCCGATGGGACGCAACTCGTGGCGAAAAGCCGCGGCAGTCGGGGTGGTGGCCGGCATCTTGCTGCTGATCGAGCCGATTCTGGCGTTGGCATTGCCGCTCGTAGCCTGGATGTTTTGGTGCAGCGATCTCGGGCAAGATCCGGCGAGCGGCGGGCGCCGGTCTCTCGAAAAGCTCTCTCTCCCTGGGGGAGAGGGCCGGGGTGAGGGCGGATTGCGTTCGACTCCAAGATCCACGCATGCGGCGCTCTCCGCGCGCCCCCCCGCGCTCCCTCACCCTAACCCTCTCCCAAAGGGAGAGGATACCGTGAACCTCGGTCCGCGCATGTCCGACCGCCTCGGCCGCCAATTGCTGATCGCGAGCGCGGCCGCGCTGGTGATCGCCCCTTGGATGTGGCGCAACTACCGCGTGCATGGCGACGCGGTGTTCATCAAATCGACGTTCGGCTACGCCTTCTGGCAAGGCAACAACCCGGCGAGTTGGGGCACCGATAAAATCCCCAAACGTTCGGCCGAAGCTCTGCGCACCAATCACGATGGCAGCCTGGCCGGGATGCACCGGGCAATGTGGGAGGCGCGGCACGAAACGTTGTACATCGACGACGTGCTGCTGGTGCCGGGCGGCTATCGCGAATTCGCCGGCTTGAGCGAACCCGAGCGCTCGCGATTGCTGTTCGGCCGCGCCTGGGATTTCATTCGCCACGAGCCGGCGCGTTATCTTCGCCTTTGCGCTCGCCGGCTGCGGTATTTTTTGCTGTTCGACGAAACGAACCCCAAGACGGCAAGCCGGGTCTATCGCATCGCCACCGTGACGTGGCTGGTGCTGGCGTTCACCGGTTCGCTGGCTCTGGCCGGCCAATGGCGGCGGATGTGGCCGACCTGGACGATCTTCGGCGTCGTGGCGCTGTTCCATACGCTTTCGATCGTCTCGGCGCGATTCCGAATTCCGATCGAACCGATCTCTTTCGTTTGGGCCGCCGGGGCCGTCGCGCCGCTCGTCGACCGATTGATCGTTGCGCCTTGGGTCCGCTGGCGCGCAAGCCGAATGAAAGACAACGGCGACGATTCCGGCCAACTGCCGCACTCGATCTTGCAAGGCCCGCACCGCCGAGCGGCAACCCGCCGAGCGGCATCCGCGGCGGCCTTGCGGGAGCAGCGGAACCGGCCGACTCGCCGCGCCGGCTAAGCATTCCGGCTTCGCGAGCGCTTCGGCACTCCGCCGCGGGCCGCGTCAATCGAGCCGGGAATCCGCGGTTATCCCGCGGCCCGTTTCACCAGGATTTCTTTGACAAACAGGTTCGAATTGGGCACGAGCACGAGTTGGTCCTTGTTCTGCAAACTGGTATAGCGAAAATCGATGGCCACGACGGCGCCTTCCAAACCGGGGGTGTTGGCGATGCTCACGTAGTCGCCGCGCCGAAACGGTTCGTACAGCAGAATCAAGATTCCGGCCAACCAGTTCGAGATGATGTCTTTCACGGCGAAGCCGACGGCGAAACCCGTCAGGCCCAGGCCCGCGACGAGCGCCGACACGTCGATCCCCAGGTTGCCGCTGGCCGTGACCAGTCCGATCGCCAATAGCACCAGCTTGGCGGTCGATGCCAGCAACACGAGCACGTCGGCATTCATGCGCGCCCGTCCGCCGATGCGGAGCACGAACCGCCGCAGCATCGCGCCCGCGATCCAGAAAGCGATCAGAACCAGCGCCGCCAAGACGAGGTTGGCCAAGAGATGCCAACAGTTGTCGGCGAATTCCTTCAGATTCGCTTCGTTCGGGCTGAATTTGTCCAAGAACCTTTCCCACAAACTATTCATGGAAGCTCCTTTCGGCGGCACAAAAATCGGCAACGCCGCGAATCTTACTCCCAGAGGCGAAACCTGCCAAACCGGGGCGCATTGGCCAATACGGCGGGCGCGAACTATGCTGGATTTCACCATGAGCCCGCACCAATCGCCAAAGAGCTTGGCCAAACAGCGCGAGACCGCCAGGAAGCTGGGCATTCCCCAGCTTCGCCGTCATATCTTTCTCTGTTGCGACCAAAGCACGGCCAGGTGCGCCGGCAAAAAGCGAATGCGCGCGGCCTGGAATTATCTCAAACGGCGCCTCAAAGAACTCGACCTGGCGGGCCAAGGGGGCGTCTATCGCACCAAAAGCGGCTGCTTGCGAATCTGCGAGGGCGGGCCGGTCGCCGTCGTCTATCCCGAAGGCGCGTGGTACGGCCACTGCGATCCGCCCGTGCTGGAACGAATCATCCAAGAGCACCTGATCGAAGGCCGCGTGGTGAGCGAGTATCTGATTGTCGAACGGCCGCTCGATGGCCGCCCCTAAGGCCACGGCAAAGTTCGACCGCTACTTGGCGACAGATTGCCCTTTGGGCGGCTGGCCGACGGGCAGCGGCACGCCCTTGATCTGCCCCTCGCAAACCAGCGATTGATTGACGAAGCCTTGAAAACGGCTGACGACGATCGCTCCGCGGCGGACCCGCACCAGTTGGGCCACCATCACCAACCGGTCGCCCGGATACACCGGGTCGCGAAACCGCACTTCGTCCATGCCCCCGAAACCCAGCACGTCGGCCCCCAGCAGGTCGTACTTCAGCGAGAGATAGCTGCATAACTGGGCCGCCGATTCGCACATCATCACGCCGGGCATGATCGGCATCTCGGGCATGTGGCCGCGCGCCCAGAATTCGTCGTGACGCACGTCCTTGTAGCCGACGCCCAGCTTGCGGTCCGGGTCTTCGTGGACGATCGCCGTCAACTGCTCCATTTCGAAGCGCTGCGGATTATAGCGGCGAATCTCTTCGATGTCGGCGACGACGCGATTCACGTCGTATTCGGAGAACTCGATGATCAGATCTTTGCCGGCCACGCCTTCAACTCCTAACGACACCGCGCTGGGGGGTCGCTCCCCAAAGCCCGAGGCGAACACGCCCTATTTTAAGGCCCGCTCGATTCCGCGACAACGCCGGCTTGCTCTTGGCTGTTTGCTCTTGGCTATGCGCAACCGCCGCCGCGCAGGATCAAACCGCCCGCTCGGTTTTCCGGTCAGGTCACAACTGATTTGGGTGCAAAAGAAGCGGGGCGTCAGGTCTTGATGTTCTTCCGCTTCAACCGCCGGGCCTTGCTGTTGGCGGGACGTTGACCGTGGTTGGCTTTCTTCAAACTGCGATGGGGCTTGGCCATGAATTCGCTCGCTGCTTTCGACTGTACTTGATTTCGCAACACGACAAACCTCCTAAACTACCAGGAAGCGTCGCCGCTGAAAAGCGAAACTTCGCTTGCCAATCTGCTTGGGAAGCGATACCAAATAAAGGCTGCCACGGCCGCATTCTTCGCTGCCAGGGGGAATCGGAGCGGAAAGGGCGGCGCCCCGGTGCGGCTGGCTGATTTTCATGGAGGAGGAACCATAATGACGCTCGACCCACGGAAACGGCAAAAGAAACTCGAACGCAAAAAGGCCAAGGACAAAGCGAAGCGTCAGGCTTTGGCGGTGCGCGAGTCGAAGACGCTGGCCCATCGCTTCGCCTGGGCGGCGGAGGGACCGGTCATCGACTCCTTTCTGCCCGGCGTTCTCTGGGAGCAAGGCATCGGCAGCGTCGTGCTCGCCCGCGACGTGGGCGGCGGGCGCGTGGCCTTCGCCAGTTTCCTGTTGGATATCTACTGCCTGGGGGTCAAGGACGTCTTCTTCGAGATCGCGTCGCACGAGGAGTATGTTCGCGTGCTGCGCGACAAGATGAAGCGGGAATTCGGCATTGAGAAGCAGTCGCCCGAGTTCGTTCGAAAGTTGGTGGAGGAGGCCGTCGAATACGCTCGCTCGCTCGGATTCGAGCCGCATCCCGATTACAACCAGGCCAAGGCGATTTTCGGCGATATCGACGCCTCACTGTGCCGCGAGGAGTTCTCCTTCGGCCGCGAAGGCAAGCCGTTCTTCATCTCCGGTCCGAATGATAGTCCGGCAAAGTGCTCCAAGATCGTCCGTACGCTGGCCGAGCGCTGCGGGGTCGGCGCCTTCGACTATCTGGTGCGGCTCACTCCGAGCCAAATGATGTCGGCAGGCTTGGGAAGCCTGCTTCCGCCCGCCGATCGATGACGAGTATGATGGATCTCAAAGGGGCTGCCGGCGGCCTTTTGGAGATCTCGCCATGACTCAAGTCGAAACGTATTTACTGTGGGTGGGTCATGCGGGAGAAGGCCGTGACGTGCGGAATTTGTACGCCAAGGAAATCCGAGCGGTCGTGCAATTGGCCATCGAAGAGCGCTCGCTTGAACTGCCGCGAGAAATGATTCTTTGTCGCTTCCCGCTGGTCGATGGCTGCGGAAACGACACGGCGCTGTTGTCGGCGGCGATTCGCTCGACGGCGGTCCTCGTCTCAGGGAAGATTCCGACGCTCGTCTGCTGCGGCGCGGGCATGAGCCGCTCGCCCGCGATCGCGGCGGCGGCGCTCTCCATGGCGAAATCGACGCCGCCCGAAGAGGCGCTCGAAATCGTCAGCCGGCATTGCCCCACCGACGTGCTGCCGGGGCTGTGGCAAGAGATTGTGCAGAACATTACTTGGTGAAGAGGCCCGCCGCGAGGAAGCCGAGCGTGACCGCCCCCGAGATGCTGCGCAATCCAACATGACCGACGATTTCGGCCGATTGGCCACGCTCGCGACGATCGACCTGGCGCTGGTCGGCTATTTCAGCGGCGCCATTCTCGAAACG
>DATNEC010000118.1:0-9007 GCA_035606815.1 Pirellulales bacterium | reverse complement strand
AACCTGACCCACGCCGCCGACCGCCGCGGCATCGTCGAAGAATTCGGCCCGCCTGGAAGGTTTCTGCACTCCGCACTGGCCGCTCTGTCGCCGCAAGGTCTAGTCGAGCTGTTCGAGCAGGAAGGCGTCGCTACGAAGATTGAACCGGATACCGGCAAAATCTTTCCGGCCAGCGACAAGGCGTCCGATGTGCTCGACGCCTTGCTCGCGCGGCTGCGCCGCAGCGGCTGCGCGCTGGCCCTGGAAGAACCGCTGATCGACCTGGAGCGCCTCGCCGATGGAACATTTCGACTCGCCACGCCGAAGCGCACGATCGCGACTGACAAAGTGCTGATCACCACCGGCGGACAATCGTATCCCGGCAGCGGAACCTCGGGCGACGGCTATCGTTGGGCCGCCGCGCTCGGGCATACGATCGTTCCGCCGCGCCCCGCTCTGACGCCCATCACGACCGATGCCGCCTGGGTCCGCGAGCTGCAAGGCGTGACGATTCCCGATGTCGTGCTGCGGGTGCTTGAACTCGGTCCCGACGGCCAGCCGGTCGAGTCGCGTTCGCGCTCGGGACGCGCCAAGCGCCTCGACCGCGGCTGCCTGGCCGAACGCCGAGGCTCGTTTTTGTTCACCCACTTCGGCTTGTCGGGGCCGGTGGTGCTCGACGTCAGCCGAGTCGTCAGTGGGCACGCCACCCCTCGCAGCCTCGTATTGCAGTGCGACTTTTTGCCGGAAGCGAGCGAGGCGGAACTCGAAGAGCGGCTCAAGCAAGAAGCGGTCTCGGCCGGAAAGAAGCAGCTCGGCGGACTGTTCGCGCCGCTGCTGCCGCGGCGGTTGACCGACGCCCTGTTGCAACTCGCCGAGCTGCCCTTGGATCGCCGGGCCGCCGAATTGAGCCGCGCCGATCGGGCTCGCTGCGTCGCCGCGATCAAACGTCAGGCCATCCCCGTCAGCGGAACCCGCGGCTTCAGAAAGGCCGAGGTCACGGCCGGCGGCGTGGCCCTCGATGAGGTCGATTCGCGCACGATGCAGAGCCTGAAGACGCCCGGTTTGTATCTGGCCGGCGAAGTGCTCGACCTGGACGGCCCCATTGGGGGCTACAATTTCCAGGCCGCTTTCAGCACGGGCTGGCTGGCGGCCGAGAGCATGTAACGACGCGTCCGGAAATGAGCCGCGGATCCCCGAGACGAATGTTTTGTTTGTCGTCCGCGCTGCGGCGCCTTATGCTGGCTCGCGAAGCGGCGCATTCCCACCCCTGGAAAAAACTCCCTCGCAAGCCATGAAGCACCCGGTTCGATCATTGAAGTATTGCCTGCGCGCGGGCGGCATTTTGTCGTGCCTTTGGGCTGTTGCCTCGTGCGGAAGTGCGCGGGCCGCCGACGAAACCTCGCCCGATAAGAAGGACGAAGGTTGGATTTCGCTCTTCGACGGCAAAACGCTCGCCGGTTGGCATAAGAACCCTCAGCGCATCGGGCACGGCACGGGCGGACGCTGGACGGTGGAAAACGGCGAGATTCATGGCGAGCAAGACCCGCCGGGCAGCGGCAACGGCGGAGTATTGTTGACCGACCGCAAATTCGCCGACTTCGAACTGCTAATCGACTTGAAACCCGATTGGGGCGTCGACAGCGGTCTGTTCCTGCGCTCCAACGACAAGGGGCAGTGCTTCCAGATGATGGTCGATTACCACGAAGCGGGCGACGTCGGCCACATCTACGGCGAAGGGACGGGCGGCTTCAACAATCGGCCCTTTTCCCTGTTCGGCGTCTACGACGACAGGAAGAGCCTGATTCGGTTGACGACCAAGCCAATCGATGAAAAGACTCCGCCGGGTTACAGCATCAGTGGCGACGATTGGGTCAAGGCGTGGAAGGTAGGCGATTGGAACACGGCCCGCGTCGAGTGCATCGGCCAGCCGCCGAAGATCACGACTTGGCTGAACGGGGCGAAGGTCAGCGAGTTCGACGGCCAAACATTCTCGGGTCCGAATTACGACCCCCAGAAAGTGGCGGATATCCTCGGCCGCGAGGGAAGCATCGCCGTGCAGGTGCATGGCGGCGCCAGTTGGCCCGCCGGCGCCAAGTGCCGCTGGCGAAACATCAAGATCAAACCGCGATAGTGCTGTTGGAGAAATGCTCATGCCCCGAATTCATGATCGGCGCGAATTCCTCAAGCGAACCGCCTTGGCCGGCTCGGCCGCGCTCGGCTGCGGCTATTTCACCAGCCGGGCCCCGGCGGAAAGCAAATCGCCGAACGAAAAGCTCAATATCGGCGTGATCGGCACGGCCAACCAGGCCCGGTTCACGATCGGCAACATCCGCGGCGAGAACGTCGTCGCGCTGTGCGACATCGACGACAAGTACCTGGGAAGCACGGCGACCGAATTCCCCGGCGCCGCCAAGTTCAACGACTTCCGCAAGCTGCTCGAACGGCCCGATCTCGACGCGGTGACGGTCTGCACGCCCGACCATACCCACGCCCCCGCCACGTTGATGGCGCTGCGGCTTGGCAAGCACGTCTACTGCGAAAAGCCGCTGACGCACAACGTCTACGAGGCGCGGCTGGTAGCCGAGACGGCCGCCAAGGCCAAGACCGCCACGCAGATGGGCACGCAGATTCACGCCAGCGACAATTACCGCCGCGTCGTCGAGATCATTCGCTCCGGCGCGATCGGTCCGGTGCGCGAAGTGCATACCTGGGCGGGGCGCTCCTGGGGAGGCGGCGATCGGCCCAAGGAAATGCCGCCCGTTCCGCCCAACTTGCATTGGGATCTCTGGCTGGGTCCGGCGCCCGAGCGGCCGTACCACTCGACGTACCTGCCGGCCAATTGGCGCAAGTGGTGGGATTTCGGCGGCGGCAATTTGGCCGACATGGCCTGCCATCACATGGACTTGCCTTTCTGGGCCTTGGAACTGCGGGCGCCGCTGGCCGTGGAAGCCGAAGGACCGGCCGTGCATCCTGAGACTTGCCCCTTGGGGTTGATCGTGCGATATGAATTCCCCAGCCGCGGCGATGCGCCGCCGGTGAAGCTCACTTGGTACGACGGCGACAAGATTCCGCCGAAGATCCGCGATCTCGAGACGGGCGGCGGCGGAAACATCTTCGTTGGCGATCGCGGCCTGTTGCGCGCCGACTACGGCAGCTACAAGCTTTACCCCGAAGCGGACTTCGCAGGGTTCAAGCCGCCGGCCGCCTCGATCCCCAACTCGATCGGCCACCACGCCGAATGGCTGCAAGCCTGCAAGACCGGCAGCCCGACGACATGCAACTTCGACTACTCCGGCGCGCTGACCGAAGCCGTGTTGCTGGGCAACGTGGCTTATCGCACTGGAAAACGTCTGGAGTGGGACGCCGTTGCCCTCAAGGCCGCCAACTGCCCCGAGGCCGATCAGTTTTTGCGACGGGCCTATCGCAAGGGCTGGGAGCTATAGCGTTCGTCCGACTGCGATCAGGCAGTCAGGCGATCAGCTCGCGGAGCACGCTGCCGTAGACGTCGGTCAGGCGAACGTCGCGGCCGCCGAAGCGGTAGGTGAGATCCACGTGGTCGACGCCAAGCAGGTGGAGCACGGTGGCCCACAGATCGTAAATGTCGCACGGCTTCTCGACGGCGCGATAGCCGTAGTCGTCGGTCGCGCCGTAAATCACGCCGCCTTTGATTCCGCCCCCGGCCATGAAGATGCTGAAGCCGAACGGATCGTGATCTCGTCCGTTGGCGCCTTGCGAGAAGGGCGTGCGGCCGAATTCGCCCGCCCAGATGACGAGCGTTTGATCCAAGAGTCCGCGCGCCCGAAGATCCTTGATCAGCGCGGCGATCGGCCGATCGACCTGGCGGGCCATTTTTTCGTGCCCCGTCTTCAAGTCTCCGTGCTGGTCCCAAGGGTTGGCGCCATTGCCGCCGCCGATGTTGTAGGCCAGGCAGGTCAGCTCCACGAAGCGGACGCCGCGCTCGACAAGCCGCCGCGCCAGCAGGCACTGCCGCGCGTAGGCGGCCAGCTTCGGCTCGTCGGAGTCGAGACCGTACATCTGCCGCGTGGCTTCGCTTTCGCCGCCGAGATCGACCAGCTCGGGCACGGCCGATTGCATGCGGTAGGCCGTTTCGTAGTTGCGAATGGCGGCCTCGACCGCCAGGTTGTCGGCGCCGGCCGCCTGAAATCGGCGATCGAGAGCGGCGACGAAGTCGAGCCGGCCGCGCTGCAAAGCGTCCGACTCGCGCGGCTTGACGTTGCGGACCGCTTCCGGCGCGTCGGCGGCCACGATCGAGGCCTGGTTGGCGGCCGGCAGAAATCCGTTGCTGAACAAGCCCGCGCCGCCGTGCGGAAGTTGCGAGTCGCCGCTGCGCAGCACGACGAAGCCGGGCAGATTCTGGTTTTCGCTCCCCAGGCCGTAGTTCACCCAGGCGCCCGCACTGGGGTTTCCCATGAAGGGAAAGCCCGTGTGCATGAAGTAATTTCCCTGCGCGTGCTCGCTGAATTTCGCCGTCATCGAGCGGACGACGGCCAATTCATCGGCGCACGAGCCGATGTGAGTAAACAAATCGCTGACCGGAAGGCCGCTTTCGCCGTAACGCTGGAACTTCCAAGGGCTGGCCAGCAAGTTGCCGTTGTTGTTGAACTGCGTCCGTTCGATCGGCATGGGCGCCGGCTTGCCGTGATCGCGGTCCAAGAGGGGCTTCGGATCGAACGAGTCGACATGGGACACGCCGCCCGACATGTAACAGAAGATGACGTTTTTGGCCTTCGGCGCAAAGTCCGGCGGCTTGGCGCCGCTCGATTCCGCGGCCTTGCCATCGGCAGCGAAGGCCCGATCGCCGAGCAAGCCGGCCAGCGCCATCAGCCCAAAGCCGGTAGACGATTGGCCCAGCATTTGCCGCCGCGTGAGGCCGGCCGGGCGAGACGCCGCCGGGCAAGACCTGGCGAGGCGCGAATGGGATTCTGTCATCGTGTGGCGTCTCAAACAATGAATCTTAGCGGACGTAAATGAATTCTTTCAGGCTGAAGATGGCGTGCGCCAGATCCTGCCAGCGCCGCACGGGATCGGACTTCCATTGATCCCGAGGTTCATACCGCTTGAGCTCGGCGCCGAGGGCGGCGAGCTCGCGCGTCAGGCGATCGTGCTCCGCGCGCGCCTCTGGGGACAATGCCGCCAGCACCTCTTCATCGGTGACCGAACCAGAGAATGCGGCCGCGGAAGCCGCGATTTCCTCGGCCGCGAGCGCGCGATCGTAAAGCTGGGCTTGCAGAATCCTGCCCTTCAACATTTTGCCGCCGCCCGAGGGAGAATGGCGCAGCCCGAACAGAACGTGGCTGCTTGCGGCCTCGAACACGATGGGTCCGGCCGAGCGGTAAGGTTTGCCAAAAGGCTTGCCGTTACGGTATCCGAGGATGGTTCCGTCCGCTTGGTAGACGATCGCCAGTTGCACCGGCCGATGGGCGGACTGGTCTTCTTCGGGGCCTTCGAACGACTGCGTGCGACGAAAAAAATCGCTGCCGGCCAGCCATTGCCGCGGCTGCTGCTCGCCGAACACGATGGCGTCGAAAACGCCTCCGCCGACCGTCTCGACGCTCATCAGGCCCCCGCCGCGCTGCTCCAAGTCGTCGAGCAGCGTCCACGCTTCGAGCGTTTTTTCCTTCAACGGGCGGGCCAAGGGCGCGGTCTGCACGTGAGCATTCCCATCGAGCTCCAGAGCGCCGCTTTCCAAGCGCGCGGCGCCGTGCGCCGTTCCGTGCAGATCTCCCAGCGAGTCGTGCAAGTCCTTGTCGAACTCCCAGCGGGCGATCGGCCGAGGCGCTTTGCTCGGACCATTGCCGGTCGGTCGTTGGGCGACCAGCTTCGGCCGGACCGGCGCCAGCAGTTCGCCGAGGCGCCGGTTGCCGCCGGCGAGCTTCGTTTCCAACGCTTGCACGACGCGCCGCGTTTTTTCTCGCTCGGCTTCTTGGTCCTGAAGGTACTGTTGGCAGCGATCGATCTCTTCGTCGTCGGCCGGTCGCCCTAGGGCCGAGACGAACATTTGGCCGATGCGCTCGCGGTCGCCGGCGAGCGTCGAGTCGCGCGTGATTTTTTCCGCCCAGTGGCGGGCCTCTTCGACGACCCACGGATCGTTCATCAAGGCGAGCGATTGGGCCGGCACGTTGGTGGCATCTCGATTGCCGCGCGTCGTGTTGGGTTCGGGGGCGTCGAAGACGCTCAAAAAGGGGTCCAAGGCGCTTCGCTGCACGCGAACGTAGATGCTGCGGCGGCGGCTTTGTCCCGACACGCTGGGGCCGTACATCTCCGGTTCCAGCCGGCCGGAGACGGACAGGATCGCATCTCGCAGGCATTCCGCTTCGAGACGACGGACAGGAAACGAAGCGAATAACTTCGGATCGGTCTCGCCGCCGGGCGAGCGATTGCCGGTCTGAAAACTTTTGGATGTCACGATCGACCGAATCATCCGCTTGATCGACCAACCTTCGTCCACGAACTGCGCGGCCAAATAATCGAGCAATTCTCGATCGACCGGCTCTTCGCCCAGGCGGCCGAAGTTATCGGTGGTCGCCACGATGCCGCGGCCGAACAAGTGATGCCAAAGCCGATTGACGATCACGCGCGCCGTCAATGGGTTCCGCGGATCGGCGATGTCGGCGGCAAGCTCCAAGCGGCCGCTCTGCTTGGTCGCATAGGGTTGGCCTTCGAAAACTTCCAAAAATCGGCGGGCGACGGGCTCTCCCGGCTGCTTGTGATCGCCGCGAACGAACAACGGCTGGTCGAACGCGGTCCCTTCCAAAATGCCCGGCGAGCGCGTCGGCGTCGGGATTTGAGCTTCGAGCATGCGATATTCGGCGATCAAAGGCGTCAGCTCGGGCAGCCCTTCGAGCGTATTGGGTAGCACGCCGCCGCGCACCAGATCGCCCAAAAACTCGGCCTGCTCGTCGGAAATGGCGCCCGCGGCCCAGCTTTCGACGCAGCCGCGCAAGGCCTTGGCGTAGAGCGCCGCCAAGTCGGCGCTGGAGGCAGGCGTCGATTCCCTGGCGGCGGCGAACAACGGCCCGCCGGCGTCGCGCGGCGGAGGCGGGTCGCCGCCGACGACCTGCGAAATCCCGAACCACGAGCGCCCGTCGCCAGGCTTGATCTCGACGGGCAAATCGTCCGCGGTGGCGATCTCGATATGCGCCCATTCTCCCTTCCAATAACGCGTGTCCCAGCGGCGCCACACCAACGGCTCGCCGTCCGGCTGGTAAGCCTCGTAAAGCAGTCCCGGAACGCGAGGATAGTTCTGCACCACCAGCCTGGCACGCGCGTTCTGGCCGCCCGCGGCTCGCAGCGAGATGCTGTCGGTCTCGATTTTGAAGCGAGGCGACGAAAGCACCGCGTTGTGCTTGCTCGAGACCAGGTGCGAATAGACGCCCGCGGGATAAATATTCGAAACGACCTGTTCGCCCTCCGGCATGACGTGAAACTCGCCCGGCGGCGAAGGGCGTTCGCCGAGCCCGTTGCCATGTTTGAACCAGGCATCGTAGTCGTTCCCCGTCAGATCCCAGCGAAGTGGCCGGTCGGCCGCGTTCTCGTCGGCGAGTCGCTTGGCCATTTCGGCCGATTCTTGCTTGAGCCGTTGCCAAGCTTGGACAAAGTCCAGGCCGTTCAATCCGCGAAGCGCGGCCCAAGCGTGCAAGGCATGGCTCCGGTCCTTGGCCGCCTGGTCGATCGTCTCGGGCGCAGCCTTGTCGAGCCGAAGCGAAACGGTATCGAGCGATTTCGCCCAAGCGGCGGCGAGCCGTCGCTTGATCTCCGCTTTCCGTTTCGACAACTCCTCGCGATGAACGCTGCGCCGCTCGGGAGCATCGACGGTAATCAGCGCCGGCCGGCAACTGGCCAGGATGCCATAGAAAGCGTAAAAGTCGGCTTGGCTGATTGGGTCGAATTTGTGGTTGTGGCAGCGGGCGCAGGACACCGTCAGGCCCAAAAACGCCTTGCTAATGACGTCGATCTGGTTGTCGGTGAACGTCACCTGCTCGTCGAGCGCGTCGGTGGGGGCGTAACCATGCTGTACCATCCGAAAATGGGCCGTGCCCAAGGCCGACTCGTTGACGCCGAGCTCGCGGTTGATCCGCGCGTCGGGCAGCAGATCGCCGGCCAGGTGCTCGCGAATGAGTCGATCGTAGGAGATGTCGGCATTGAGAGCGCGAATGAGATAGTCGCGGTAGCGCCAAGCATGGGGAATGGCCGGGTCGCCTTCGCTGCCGTGCGATTCGGCGGCCCGGAACCAATCCATCCAGTGCCGCGCCCAGCGCTCGCCGAAGCTCGGGGAGCCGAGCAGGCGGTCCACCACGCGCTCGTAGGCCAGCGGCGAATCATCCCGCATGAACTCCTCGATTTCCGCCGCCGTTGGCGGCAGGCCGGTAATGGCGAACGTCGCGCGGCGAATCAAAGTTCGTCGATCCGCCGGGGCGGCGGGGCTCACTTGCGCGCGCTGCATTCCGGCAAACAGAAAGCGATCGATCGGATGATCCGACCAGGCTGCTCCCGTCGCGGGCGGATCGGGCCTGACCACCGGCCGGAAGCTCCACCATTGCTTTCGCCGCTCGCGGACCGCCTCCCACGAGGTGACGGCGCTAAGTTCCTCGGCCGAGGGCGGCTTGTCGCGAGGGTCGGGAGCGCCCAGCTTGATCCATTTCACGAAGTCGGCGACCACGGCGGCGGACAGTTTAGGCCCGCCCTGGGGCATCCGCAGCTCGGCGTTGGAATGATCGATCGCCGAGATCAACAGGCTCTCGTTTGGCTTGCCGGCGACGACGGCTTCGCCCGAGTCGCCCCCTTGGAGCAGCCCCTTGCGGTAATCGAGCGATAATCCGCCTTCGCGCTTACCGCCGCTGTTGTGGCACTCGTAACAACGCTCGACGAGCACCGGCCGGATTCGTTTCTCGAAGAACTCGATGCCCGCGTCGTCGGCGGCCCGCCCGACGCAAGGCAGCGCTAAAAGCCCTGCGACCGCGATGCCGTGAAACGCCCGGAAATAGCCACGGCGCCGCGGCGGCGAGCC
>DATNEC010000570.1:0-2613 GCA_035606815.1 Pirellulales bacterium | reverse complement strand
CGAGTTCTTCTCCCAACTTTTGCTGTCCCGCCGCGAGGTCGATTCCGGCGGAATCGGACGCCGCCAGTTGTCCCACCGCGATATCCGTGGAAATCGCCGCGGCATCCTGCGAAATTTGGTCGCCAGACGCTTCCTCGGGCGCTGAAGCCGCATCGCGACCACGTTCTTCCGCGGTCGCCAATTCTCCCGCGTCTAGTTCGCTTTTTTCATCGTTTCTCTCCCGGCCAACGTCGGGCTTCTCGCCATGGTCCTCTTCGAGAGGTTCCTGGTGCGGTGGTTCCGCGGAGCGTTCGGAAAGAACTTCGGTGGGTTCGGCGTCAGCGCGGTTCGCAATCCGCCCGTCGCCTGGTTCCAGTTGTCCCTCGCTGTCATGCACGCGAAGCCCAAATTCGTGTTCGATTTCCCCCGCTGCTTCAGGCGATCCGCCCTGACTCTCCGTGGCGGCTTGGACGCCGGGAGTGGGTTTCATGGCCGGCGACGTGGAAATCTCGGGGCCCGTGGCAAATGCTGACGCAGCCACCGCCGAGGCCGCTTCTTGGGCCGTGACCATGGGCTCGGCCGCCGCCGTCGAATCGGCGGCGGTCAAACAGCGGTCTTCAAGCTGCTCCACCTCAAGCGATTCTTGGCCCAGCCGGGGTCGGTGCTCGGCTGGCTTGGCTGGCGTCGGGTCCGCACTATCCACAAGATCGGCCAAGGCTTCGATCACGTCGTCAAGCATCCTGCCAGCTCCTTCCAAATTCCAAAATGGATTCAATTCGCCCCGCGGCGAGCTGTAATCCAGCGGGGCTCCCTGAGGGCTTCCTTGAACAGTAGCAATCCGTGCGCCGAGGGGTCATCCATCAACAAATAAGAATGCGTCGTCAAAAAAGATTGCACTTCTCGGCGCGTGCTGTCATAATCCCAGGCAGCCTACCTGTTTCGGTTCCTCGATCGACCTACCTCACGGAAGGAGCCCCATGAGCCGGCTGACGAATTACTTGCTGAAAGCCGCATTTGCTTTGCCATTCGTTGTCTGGGCGACAAGTCCAGCCTTATTGGCCGCGGAAGCGGCGGGCCAGAGTGCCCCGCGCGTTGAAGCCCCCGGCCTGGGCGACCCTGGCTCTTTGACCAGCATTACGATCGAAACGGGCCGAGATCCTGGCGTCGCCGCGATCTTGCGGGGCCGCGACGCCCAACAGCAGTTCGTAGTGACAGGTCACTACAACAGCGGCCAAACTCGAGATCTGACCCGGCAAGTGGCTTATGAAGTCGCCCCGGCCGGCATTGTCACCGTCGACTCGACCGGCTTTGTCTTGCCGGTGACCGACGGACGAGCGGTGGTTTCCGCCGCGACGGTCGGCGGGCTGAAGGCCGCCGCGGAAGTGGTCGTCGAGCGGTTCGTCAACGACGTGCCTGTGAACTTTCCGAACCAAGTAGTGCCGATCTTCACCAAGCTGGCTTGCAACAGCGGCGGCTGCCACGGCAAGGCGAGCGGCCAGAACGGTTTCAAGCTTTCGCTCCTTGGATTCGAGCCGACCGAAGACTACGAACATTTGGTGAAGGAAGGGCGCGGCCGCCGGCTGTTCCCGGCCTCGCCCGACCGCAGCTTGCTGCTGCTCAAGCCGATCAACGCGATGCCACACGGCGGCGGCCAGCGAATGGACCGCCAATCGCACGAGTATCGGTTGATGCGCCGCTGGATCGAGCAAGGCATGCCCTACGGCAAGCCCGATGATCCGACGGTCGCCAAGATTCAGGTCTATCCGCCCGGCCGCTCGATGAGCCGCAGCGGCGAACAGCAGATCGTCGTCTTGGCCCACTACACCGATGGCTCGATCGAAGACGTGACCCGCGTCGCCACGTTCGACTCGAACGACAGCGAGATGGCCGAATGCACGCCGAGCGGGTTGGTGAAAACGCTCGATTTGACAGGCGACGTGGCCATCATGGCCCGCTATCAAGGCCAGGTGGGCGTGTTCCGGGCCAGCATTCCGCTGGGAATTAACGTCGACAACCTGCCGCCGACGAAGAACTTCGTCGATGAGTTCGTGTTCAAAAAGCTGAAGACCCTGGGCGTGCCGCCGTCGGCCCTGTGCGACGACAGCACGTTCATTCGCCGCGTGTCGGTCGATTTGGCCGGTCGATTGCCGACTCCCGAGGAGGCCGAAGCGTTTTTGGCCGACCAAGACCCGGCCAAGCGCGACAAGTATATCGATCGCCTGCTCGACAGCGCCGACTACGCCGACTACTTCGCCAACAAGTGGAGCTCGATCCTGCGGAATAAGCGGAAGGACGCCACGTACACCCGCGGTTCGTACGCCTTCCACGGCTGGATTCGCGACAGCTTGTACGAGAACAAGCCCTACGATCAGTTCGTGCGCGAGATCTTGTCGGCTTCCGGCGAAATCGGGCAAAACCCGCCGGTCGTCTGGTATCGCGAAGTGAAGGAAGCGAATCAGCAGGTCGAGGACGCCGCCCAGTTGTTCCTAGGTTTGCGAATTCAATGCGCGCGCTGCCACCATCACCCGTTCGAGAAGTGGAGCCAACGCGATTACTACGGCCTGTCGGCCTTCTTCGCCCAGGTCGGCCGCAAGCCGGGCATGCAGCCTTCGGAAGAGCGCATCTTCCATCGCC
>DATNEC010000564.1:0-8677 GCA_035606815.1 Pirellulales bacterium | reverse complement strand
AATCCGGTTTGGCGCTGTACGTTCGCCGAGCCGCAGCGCATGATAAACCGCCGATGGGGGCGAGATGTTTCATGAACCGACTGTGGGAGAAAGCTGCCGTGAAAACATGGTTCGTAGCGTTTGCGTTGGGCCTCGCCGCCTGGGCGAGCGGACCGGCGAAAAGTCCGGCCGACGACGAGTCGGGCTTCAAACCGATTTTCAACGGGAAGGATCTGGACGGCTGGGACGGCAACCCCGAATTCTGGTCGGTCCAGGACGGCGCTATCACGGGCCGCACCACGGCCGAAAAGCCCACACAAGGCAACACCTTCATTCTGTGGCGCCAAGGCGAGCTCGACGATTTCGAGCTGCGCTTGCAGTATAAGATCGTGGGCGGCAATTCGGGCATTCAATATCGCAGCGCCGATCTGGGCAAGTGGGTCGTCGGCGGCTACCAGGGCGACTTCGAGGCCGGAGACACCTACTCGGGCATCCTCTACGACGAACGCGGCCGCGGCATCCTCGCCCAGCGCGGCCAAAAGACCACGGTCGGCGCCGACGGCAAGCCGCAGGTCACAGGTTCCGTGGGCGATTCGGCCGAAATCCAAAAGGCCATCAAAAAAGATGATTGGAACGACTATACGATCGTCGCCCGCGGCAACCATTTTCAGCATTTCATCAACGGCAAGCAGACCGTTGACGTGACGGACGACGACCCCAAGAATCGCGAGATGTCGGGCATCCTGGCCTTGCAGTTGCACGCCGGGCCGCCGATGACCGTCCAATTCCGCAACGTTCGCCTGAAGCGGCTGACGCTCGAAGGGCGGAAGAAAATCGTGATGGTGGCCGGTCGCCCAAGTCACGGCCCCGGCGACCACGAATTCAACGCCGGCGTGATTTTGTTGCGGGGCTGCCTCGACAAGCTGCCGCAGGTGCAGGCCGCCGAATACCACAACGGTTGGCCGAAAGACCCGACCGCCTTCGACAACGCCGATTCGATCATGCTCTACATGGACGGCGGCGGCGGACATCCGCTGATCGAACCCGACCATTTGCGGCACATGGGCGAATTGATGCACCAAGGCGTCGGACTGGCTTGCGTCCACTACGCCGTCGAAGTCCCCAGGGACCGCGGAGGACCGGAGCTGTTGGCCTGGATCGGGGGTTATTACGAGACCGGCTTTTCGATCAATCCCCACTGGACGGCCGACTTCAAGCAACTGCCCGAGCACCCGGTGACGCGCGGCGTGAAACCCTTCTCGATCAATGACGAGTGGTACTTCAACATCCGCTTTCGCGAGGGCGCCATCACGCCGATCCTGGTCGCCACTCCGCCCGACGACAAGCGCGGGACCGAAGCCGCCAAGCAGCACCCTGGCCGGCCGGAGATCGTGGCCTGGACCACCGAGCGGCCCGACGGCGGCCGCGGCTTCGGCTTCACTGGCGGGCATTTTCACCGCAACTGGGGCAACGACGATTTCCGCAAGCTCGTCTTGAACGCCTTGTTCTGGACCGCCAAGGTTGAAGTCCCCAGCGAGGGCGTCGCCTCCTCGGTGGCGCCCGAGGAACTGGCCAAAAACCTCGACCCGAAGAAATAGCGGCCTTAGATCCCGAACTGCTTTAGCACGAGATCGCAGACGTCCGTATCGGCCAACAGCCGGCCGGCAAGCACGCCGCGCTCGGAGGAAAAGATCACGCTGCGCTGCGCCTCGTCGCGGGCCGGCGCTCCGTGCGAGCCCTTGATGAGCGCCGTATCGAGAGGCGCAGCGACGTCGCCGCCAAACAATTCCAGCGGGTCGGCGCCGAGCTTATGCGGAGCGCCGGCCGCGTGCGCCCAAGGCGGCGCCTCCTCGGTCGCATCCCACCACGGATAGGCCTGCCAACTGTCGGGCGAAGAGACGAGGACCACTTCGCCCGCGCGCGGATGCTCAAGGTCGTATTTGCGCCGCGATTCGCCGGAGAGCACTTCGGCGATCTCCGGCCGGCGCTCGAACAGGCTTGCGACCTTGGCGATCGTTTGCCGTTGGTCCTCGGCGACGTACACGTGCGAAAGCTGACGATCGACGACTGCGAAAGCCCGGCTCCGGGCCAGGTCGGCGGCCGGCCCGGCCTCGGTCTCGCGGAGTTTGAGCAAGCCTGCCTCGCGCAGCACGCGATTCGGGTAGAACGCATTTTGGACCGGAGAGATCGCGTAGGCGCCCGTGACGAGCCACAGCGGCTGCGGTTGGCCGTAGCCGTCTTGCACGGCGCAAAACAGCTTGCCGAGCGATTCGTCGAGTTCGGCGAGCGCTTGTCGCAACTCGTCGCTGTCGGGCCCTGTTCGCTGGGCGACGTCAGCCAAGTCGTCCACGAACAGATAAAAGAAGTCTGGCCGCAAGCGACGAACTATCTCAATGGCTGCCGTGCCCCCTCTCCCTTTGGGAGAGGGCTGGGGTGAGGGCTTCCCTTGTGGCGCACGAACATCGCGCCGCGATTCCGATTTCGCGCAATCGCCGCAAGCGAATTCCGAGCCCCAGGAGGCCGAAACAAGTTGCGGATCGTGCTGCCGCAGAATCTCCCAAATCGGAGGGCATTGAAGACCTTCGCTCGAAACCGGCCGGGCGGCAAACTCTCCGTGCTCGCGAGCAAACAGACAATCGGCCACGATGCCGTGCCGATCGGGCGCGGCGCCGGTCAGCAGATTCGCCTGGACTGGCCCCGCCAGACAGGGAAAGGTGGGCGCCAGCACGGCCTCGTCGCCGGGCGCCAGCAATGCCCGCAATCGCTGCATGTAGGCCAGATCGCGGCGGCGCAGCCCGGCGATGACGAGCAAAATGACCTGGTCGGGCATGTCGGCGCGCCGTGCGTGCGGGTTGAAACGGGCCGAAACTGACGTAGACTGGTTCCAGGTTAAACAGGGAGGCACGTTTTCAGCAAGGAGCGAACGTCCATGAGAAGTTTATCGATCGCCTGCGGGTTCCTGTTCGTCTGCGGCATGGCCGCCGCGGCCCAGGCCCAAGTCGTGACGTCCTACCTGCCGCCCGCGACCGTCGCCTACGCGGCGCCGCCAATCATCGTGGCGCCTCCGGCGCCGGTCGTGACTTACTACTCGGCTCCGCTTTATCGGGCCCCGCTTTACGCCCCGGTCGTCTATCCGCGCCGCTACGTGGTTCCGGCCCCGGTGGTCGTGCGTCCGCGCGTCTACGCCGTGCGGCCGAAAGTTTATGTCCGCGGCCAGCCGGTGCGCAATACGCTTCGCGCCGTGACGCCGTAAAGGTTTGGTTGTGATCAGCACGGCATGAGCGGACTGAGAAACTCGAACGCCCGCCGCGCGGCCTCGGGCGCCATGTGGCTGTGGCGGCTGAGTTCGACGTGGATGCCGCCGGCATAGCCGACTTCGGCGAGCGCCTGGAGCACGGGCCGGAAATCGATTTCGCCTTCGCCGAACATCAAGTGCTCGTGGATGCCGGCCCGCATATCTTCGAGATGCACGTTGACCAACTGCACGGCGAAGCGGCGGATCCGCTCGGCGATCGGCGTCTCGCCCAGGCAGTGCAGGTGGCCGACGTCGAGCGTCAAACACAATTCCGGCCGTTCCAACCGCTCGCAAAGCCGCTCGAAGCTCGCCATCGTGTCGATCGTCATGCCGGGTTCCGGCTCGAAGCCGACGGCGACCTCGCGCTCGGAGGCATAGTCGACCACTTCGCGCAACCCGGCGACGAGTCGTTCGAGGGCCTCCTCGTCGTCGATCCTGTCGCGCAGCACGCCCGACCAAAGCGAGACGCAATCGCTTTTCAACTGCGCGGCCGCGTCGATCGCCCGGCAAAGAAACTCGACTCGCCGTCGTCGGCCGGCTGGGTCTTCCGAGACGAGCGTCGGCTCGTGCTTCACGCGCGGGTCCAGCAAAAACCGTGCGCCGGTTTCGATCACCGAGCGCATGCCGAATCGATCGAGCAGTTGCCGCATCTGTTTGGCGTTGCGGTAAAAATCGACGCCGTAGGGATCGAGCGGCCCATGATCGAGCGTGAGCGCCACGCTGCGGTAGCCGATTTCGGCCAGCACTTCCACGGCCTCGTAGGGGTCGTGGTGGGCGAAGCCATTGGTGTTGTATCCCAGAAGCATGGCAAGGCCGCCTGTTACGTCGTGTAAAGCCGGCGTCCGAGGAACATCATCGGCAACAGCAGCAGAATGATCGCTCCACCCGGCCACGCGCCGCGCACGGCCACGCACGCCATCGCATCAAGGATGATCAGCGACCGCAGACAATGCTTGACCGCCGACTGAACGCGAAACGGCGCCGGGTCCATCACGGCCAGCAAGCAGCGCCAGCCGATCAGCACGCCCATCATGATCCAAAAGAAAGCCCAGTTTTTGCCCGCCGCCAGGGCGAACCTCGGCAGGCTGACCAGTTCGAGATCGGCCGTGACGAAGGCCGGCATGGCGCCGAGCACCGCGATGCCCGCCACGATCACCGCCGTGCCGAGCGCCAACCGCCAGCGGCTGCTTTGGCGGGCCTCGGTGCGTGCGAACCAAGTCACGCCGGCGATATAGATTCCCAAGCCCGCCGCCACGGCCAAATGCAGCGGGCGCCACGGCCCGGCGGCGGCGCTCATGCCCAGCAGCACGTTGAGCAAACGGCAAGCGCCCATCGCCAGCGGCGCCAGCGGCGTGCGCTTCAGCAGCCAGTCGTAAGCCAGCACCGCCACGGCCAGCGCCGTGGCCGTCAGCCCGCTGCGAAGTTGTCCTTCTAGCAATCCGGCCGCCCAACCCAAGCCGCCGCCCGCGATCAACATTCCAAAGCCTAGCCGCCTGGCCAAAGCGACCGAGATTCTGCCCGAGGGGATCGGCCGGCCCGGCCGCTCTCGGGCGTCGACGTCGCGATCGAAGACGTCATTCAAAACCATGCCGGCGGTGTACATCAGGCACGACGCGGCAAGCAGCAGCGCGAACGCCGCCCACGGCTGAAAGTCGGCGTGGGTGAACAAAAAACCCAGAAAGATGTCGGCCATCGCCGTGAACAGGTTCGGCAGCCGAAACAACTCCGCCAGCGCTCGCAGCTTCGAACCGGTCTTGGGCGGCTCGATGTCGAGCGCCTGAATGATCGGCGGAGGATCGTTCGGCGGATCGCCGGGCAGATCGTTGGGCAAGCGGGTCATCCGAGCTTGATTCCCGCCGCTCGCATGGCCGCGGTCACGTAGTTAAATGCCTCTCGCGCCGCGGCGTCGGGATCGTCGATGTAAGGGTACAGTTCGATCGTGATCCAGCCGTCGTAGCCGGTCTTGGCGATCGCGGCCAGCGTGGCAGGGAAGTCGATGGCGCCTAGGCCCGGCACGAGATGCGCGTGGATTCGCGTGGCGGCGATGTCCTCGAAGTGGTAGTGCCGCGTGTAGGGCGCCATCCGCTCGACCCAATCTTGCGGGTCTTCGCCGACGCAAAAGGCATGGCCGATGTCGAAATTCAGTCCGACCGCGGGCGACTTGATTCGATCGACGAACGCCAGGAACTGCTCGAAGCGTTCGATCATCAACCCCGGCTCCGGCTCGATCAACAGCCCGACGCCCAACCGCTCGGCGACTTCGACGCAGGGCATCAACTCGTCGTAGAAGATCTTTGCCGCCGCCTCCCACGATTGCCCTTCGGCCAGCGGCCCGCCCGGCTCGGTTTGCAGGTTCTTGGCGCCGATCTCCTGGGCCAGTTGCAAGGCCCGCTTGGTATGCTCGCGGCGGATGGCCCGATAGTTCGGGTCAGGCTCGATCCAAGAGGGGTGCCAGTAGGGCTGCCGCGGATCGGCGACGGCGTTCATCATGAAGCCGTTGACGTTCGAAACGCCCATCTTGTGCCGTTTCAAGCAGTCCTTGATCGCCTCGCGGCGCTCCGGCAACAATCCTGCCGGCCATGCGTGCGGCACGTCGGCCAGCACTTCCAGTCCCGAGTAGCCGATCGAAGCGATGCGGCCGATTGTCTCCTCGATCGAGAACTTCATGTAGGCATTGGAGCTGAAAGCGAGCTTCATCGGGCGCGTCTCGGGGATTCTTGGCGGGCGGATGCGGCGGCTCAACCGTCCAGTCTAGCCGCCGGGCGCCGCGGGCGAAACCGGCGCCCTGGCCCGTCCGCCTGCGTCAACCAACGTCGCCTAGCTCCAGCACGCGGCCATAGCGCTTGAGCGTCATGGTTCGGAGCCGTTCGTGCTCGGGAAGGGCCAGCCCCGGATCGAGCGCGACGAGCTGCTGGGCGTCGCGGCGGGCCTCTTCAAGCAATTGCGCGTCGCGCACCAGGTCGGCGATGCGCAAAGGCGGCAACCCGTGCTGCCGAGTCCCGAGCAAGTCGCCGGGGCCGCGCAGCTCGAAATCCAGCTCCGCCAATTTGAAGCCGTCGGTCGTGCCGACGAAGGCCTCCAACCGCCGTCGCGTTTCGTCGTTCGCCGTTTCGCTGAACAGGCAGCAAAAACCGGCCTGCGCGCCGCGGCTGACGCGGCCTCGCAATTGGTGCAGTTGGGCCAGGCCGAAGCGCTCTCCCGTCTCGATCGTCATCAGCGTGGCATTGGGCACGTCGATGCCGACCTCGACGACCGTCGTGGCCACCAGCGCCTGCGTTTCGCCCTTGCGGAAGGCTTCCATCGCCGCCAGCTTGGCCGCCGAGCTCATGCGGCCGTGCAATAGTCCCAGGCGAAAGGCTTCCAGCGGCCCGTGCGCGAGCGATTCATAAGCCTCGTCCAAGCTGGCCGCCTCGATGTCCTCCGCGGCCTCGACCAGCGGCACGATCACGTAGCCCTGCCGGCCCTCGCGCAGTTTCTTGCGAAAGAACTCCCACCACCGCTCGCGCTCGGCCGGGCCGGCGAGATAAGTGTTCACCGGCTGCCGGCCCGGCGGGGCGTCGCGCAGCGTCGAGACGTCGAGATCGCCGAACTGGGTCATGGCGACGGTCCGCGGGATCGGCGTGGCGGTCATCACCAGGTAGTGCGGGTCGAGGCCCGATTGCTTCAGGCTGGACCGCTGCCGCACGCCGAACTTGTGCTGCTCGTCGATTACGACCAGCCCCAGCTTGGCGAAGGCCACGTCCGATTGCACGATGGCCTGGGTGCCGATCACGACGTCCAACTCGCCCGCGGCGAGCTGCGCGAGCACGCGCTGCCGTTCGCCCGATGACAATCCGCCGGCGAGCACGGCCCAGCGGACGCGGCTGGCGGCCAGCACGGCGCCCAGCGTGTCGGCATGCTGACGGGCGAGCACTTCGGTCGGCGCCATCAACACGGCCTGATGTCCGTGGGCCACGGCCAGCAGCATGGCATAGACGGCGACCATCGTTTTGCCGCTGCCGACGTCGCCTTGCAGCAAGCGGTTCATGGGATGGGGCCGGGCCATGTCCGCGGAGACCTCGTCGATCGCTTGCCGCTGGCCCGGCGTCAGTTCGAAGGGAAACAACCGGCGAATGCGGGCGTCGATCTTGGCGGTGGCTTCCAGCGGCGGGGCCTGGCGTTCGTCGTGCTGCTTGCGGCGTCGGACGGCCAGCGCCAGTTGCAGCACCAGCAATTCTTGATAGATCAGTCGCCGCCGCGCCTGCTGGAGGCTCGCCCGATCGGCGGGAAAATGGATCTGGGGCAGCGCCTGCCGCAGCGGCCAGAGATCGTGGGCCGCCAAGTATTCGGCCGGAAACACTTCGTCCGGCGTCTCGGCATAGGCCGGCACGACGGCCTCCATCACGCGCCGGATTTGCCCCTGGCTGAGTCCTTCGGTCAAGGGATAGACCGGCAGCAGCTTGCCGCCTGGCTGGCCCTCTTCGGTCTCCAGCCATTGGACGCGGGGGTGCGTAAATTCCCAGACGCCGCCGTTGAGCTTCGGCTTGCCGGTAATGAGCAACTCGTGGCCGATCGAGAAACGTTGCCGCATATAGGCCTGGTTGAACCACAGCAACCGCACGCAGCCGTCGGCCGCGCGCACGAGCACGCCCAGAATATGGGTGCCCGAGCCGCTCGTCCGTTGGTCGACCTCGGCCACCACGCCGCGCAACCGCACCACGGCGCCCGGCTCCAATTGGGCCGCGGTTTGCAGTTCGGTGAGATCCTGATAGTCGCGGGGAAAAAAGAAGAGCAGATCGCGCGCCGTGCGCAACCCGAGACGTTCGAGCAATTCGGCCCGCTGCGGTCCGACGCCCTTGAGAAACTGTACCGGCGTCGCCAGCAACTCGGCGGCCGTTTTTTCCGTCGCGGTCATGCCGGAAATTATAGGAGAAGTAAGGAGTGAAGAGTAAGGAGTGAGGAGAAGGAAGATACCACTTCCTTACTCCTTGCTCCCGCCTCCTCACCTCCCCAAAAATTGCTGATACGCGGCCACGGCCAGCACGTCGCAGCGGTCGTTTTCGACGTGCCCGCTATGCCCGGCGACGCGCGTGTAGAGCAGTTGGTGGCGCGCGATCAGTTCGTCGAGCCGGCGCCAAAGGTCTTCGTTCTTGACCTCGGCCCAGCGTTTGCCCTCGCGGCGGCGCCAGCCGTTGGCCTTCCACTTGGCCATCCATTCGCTGAGACCTTTACCCACGTAAACGCTGTCGGTGAGCAACTCGACGTGGGACGGGCGGGTGAGCGCCTCCAGCCCGCGGACCACGGCGGTCAGTTCCATCCGGTTGTTCGTGGTTTCGCGCTCGCCGCCGGCGCGCTCGATCTCTTTGCCCGAACCGGGATGCCGCAAGATATAGGCCCAGCCGCCCGGCCCCGGATTGCCGCTGC
>DATNEC010000559.1:0-2831 GCA_035606815.1 Pirellulales bacterium | reverse complement strand
CGATTCGCGGCGCTCATCTCGAACAGCATCGTGCATCACATTCCGGAGCCTGCGTGCGTGCTGGCCGAGGCTGCCGCGTCGTGCAAGCGGGCGGCTTGATTTTCGTTCGCGATCTGTTTCGCCCGCGCGACGATGCCGAGGTGCATTCGCTGGTGCAAGCCTACGCCGGCGAGGCGAACGCGCGTCAGCGGCAATTGTTCGACGCATCCTTGCGCGCCGCGCTTAGCCTCGACGAGATCCGCCAGTGCATCGAGCCGTTGGGCTTCGATCCGGCGACGGTCCGCCAAACGACGGATCGTCATTGGACCTGGACCGCGCGCAAGTGATCGCTCAGCCGTAGGTTATGCTTCAGCATAACGCTCCTCGTCTCGGCGATGTTATGCTGAAGCATAACCTATGCGCCCGCGCCATTCTTGACAGGCGATCTCAGGGCATTCCCGCCCACTGCGCCGCGAATGCCGCCAGGGCGACCACGACACAGACGGCGACCTTGCGCCCGCTCATCAACGCCGAGCAGATCAGCAACAGCCCGGCGGCCCCCGAGCAGAAGCTGCCCAACGGCTTGGCCAGCCACGCGGGCGCCATCGGCAACGACAAGGGCTTGCGCGGCTTAGCCGCGGCGGTCTTGAGATCGACCAGACTCACTTCTTGCCCCATGTCTTCGAGGTTGGCCTTGAGCTTGTCGACGTCGGCGAGTTGCTTGAAGTCTTTCGACTCGATGGCCTCGGCCGCCATGGCCTTCAGCTTGTGACCGGGGACCATGTCGTTCTGGTGCATCCAAACCAGACAGCCGCCCAACAGCATCGCCCCAAGTGCGAATCGCAGCTTGGCGCCGGCCAAACCGGCGAGAATTCCGGCGGCGCGCGGCGAACTTTCCGGTTTCTCGACCTGCACCGGGGCCTTGCGGGTTTTGGCGGCCTTGGAAACCAGCGCACTGGCCGCCTTTTCGGCCTTGAGGCGCGCTTGAGTCGCGTCGAGCCCAGCCGCCTTGAACCCCTTTTCTTCGACCGCCTGCAGGTGTTTGCGTTCTTTGATCTGCCGGCGGACCTCCTGCCGGGCGTTCATCCAACGCACGATCGGATCGCGCCAGGCGCCGAACCGCGGGCGTCCCAGCCCACGTTCGCCTTGGCCCCAGCGCTCGCGGGCGCCGAGCTTGGCTTCGTAACCGAACAGCGCTTCGTAGAATTCCTCCCAGCGTTGGCCGCTGTACTTGCAGACGAAATGCCGCAAAGCGTCTTCTTCGAGGCCATGCAATCGCAACGATTTCAACATTTGCTCGACCCGTTCGAGCGACGCGCGCCGATCGGCGAGCACCTTGCGATCGACGCCGAAGCAAAGTCCGAAGGCGACCGCGGCGGCCACGATGAAAACCGCCAACCAGATCCACAGCAAGCCAAACAGGTAAAGGGCCATCAAGAATAGCACCACGGCCAGCGCGACCGTCAGCCAGTCGCTCCAACCGGCGCCCATCGCCAACTGGCGGGCTTTGAAGAACAAATGCGTCTTCTGCATCATCCCGCCGATCACGAAATAACACCCCGAGGTCAATGCGCCCAGCCCCAGGGCCGCGCCCGCCCAGGCCGGCGAGACGAAGGCCAGAACGAGCGCCGCGACGGCGAGCAAGGCCGCGCCGCCGAACAGCAGTTGCTTCTTCATGCGCGCGGCGGCGCAAGCGTTGAATTCGCCGACGGCCTGTTCGAGCAGTTGGGCATGCTCCTCGCGAGGCGAAAACGGCCCGGAGCTTTCGACGCCCAAAAAACGCTCCAGCGCTTTGGCGACCTCGGCCATCGACTGGTAGCGGTCCTCGGGCGCCTTGGCGACCATTTTCAGGATGATTTCCGAGAGGGCCTTCGGCACTCGCTTGACGACCATGTCGGGCGGCAGCACGTCTTCTTTGGCGTGCTTGGTGATGACTTCGGCGGCGGTTTTGCCCGCAAACGGAGTGCGCCCGGTGACCAGCATGTAGAGCGTGCAGCCGAGCGAATAGATGTCGGCCCGGCCGTCGACGTGCGCGGCGTCGCGCGCTTGCTCGGGCGCCATGTAGGCGGGCGTGCCCATCGCCAGCCCGGCCACCGTGACTTCGGCCGGCCCCAAACCGCCGGCGCTCGCCGCTGTGGCCGAAGATCCCCCGGCCACCGTCCTATCCACTACGCCGGGAGTTTTGACGATGCCCAAGTCGGCGACTTTGACGATGCCGTGCCGGCTGAGCAGCAGATTGTCGGGCTTGATGTCGCGGTGGACCATGCCCTGTTCGTGGGCGAAGGCCAACCCTCGGGCCGCTTGCAGCACGTAGCCGACGGCGAGTTCGACGTCGAGCTTGCCCTCGCGCCGGACCAAATCGGCGAGCGATTGCCCCTCGACGAACTCCATGCTGAAAAAATTCGTCTCGCGCTCGGCGCCGATATCGTGGATTTGCACGACGTTGTGATGGTTCAGTTGAGCGGCGGCGTAGGCCTCGCGCGTAAAGCGGGCGACGAAGATCGGATCTTGCGACCATTCCGGCCGCATGACTTTGACCGCGACGTTGCGGTCCAGCGAGACCTGGCGCGCCAGGTAAACGGCGCCCATGCCGCCGCGGCCGAGTTCCTTGAGCACCTGGTAGCCGCCCAACGTGCCGGGGATGTCGTCGAGTTTGGCGGCGCTCACGCCGCTAGCCAACTCGAATCCCGCGGTCGGATCGGCATCGGCCGCTCCGGATGGGAGCGGCGCGGTCGCCGCGGTCGCGTCCTCTTTCTTTTGAGACGATGCGTTCGGCATGGCGCCGGTTGCGCCAAGATCGGCGGCGGCCGGCGCGCGCGAGTAGGGCGCCGTCGCCTCCGTTTCATTCGGCG
>DATNEC010000556.1:0-4584 GCA_035606815.1 Pirellulales bacterium | reverse complement strand
GTATTTTTGGGGGAAGGGGAAGTTGGCATCGAGCGTTCTTTCGTTCAATCGAGATACGCGAACTCGTTCAAATTCAAGACCATCAGGCAATAAAGCTTCAATGCCGCGGCCGGGCTGGCGCCTCGTTCGGTTTCCAGCGATTGCAAAAGTCGCAACCCGCGCTCGACGCTCTTGGCGTCGGGCTGCCGGCCGAGCGCCAATCGCAAGGCCCTGCGCACCTGCGATTCGCGGTCTTCGCCGACTTCGCGGTGCAACCGGTCGGCCAGGGCCTGGGCCTGCTGGCCGGCGAACTGCCCGTTGAGCATGCCCAGCGCCTGCGTCGGCTGGGTCGTGGCGAACCGCACCGAGCAACTGCTGTCGGTGTCGCAGAAATCGAACTCGCTCAAAATCGGCACGAGCAGCGAGCGCTTCACGTGGACGTAGACGCTACGGCGCGTTTGCTCGTCGGGCGGCGACGTCGGCCAGCCGTTGCCGGGCTGCGACTGGGTCGCCAGCACCTCCGCGGAAATCTCCGGATAAACGCCGGGACCATACATCTTCAGGTTCAACTGTCCGGTGACGGCGAGAATCGAGTCGCGCATCTCTTCGGCGCCGAGCCGCCGCATGTCGAACCGCCAGAACAGGTCGTTGCCGGGATCCTTGGCCAACCCGGCGGGGTTTGCCGTCGAGGCCGTGCGATAGACGTTTGAGGTCAGAATCAGCCGGTGCAATGGCTTCATGCGCCATCCACGCTCGACGAATTCGGCGGAGAGCCAATCGAGCAATTCAGGATGCGTCGGCGGATCGCCGAGGCTGCCGAAGTTGCTCGTCGAACGGACGATGCCGCGGCCGAAATGGTGCTGCCAGACGCGATTGACCATCACCCGCGCCGCCAGCGGATTCGCGGGCGAGGCGATCCAGTTGGCCAGCGCCAGCCGGCGTCCGGAGCTTTTGGCCTCCGGCGCCCGCGGCGAAATCTCGGGCCGGCCGCCGCCCAGGACCGACAAAAAGGCCGGCGCCACTTCTTGACCCTGGACGTGCGGATTGCCGCGCATGAACACAAACGTTTTCGGCGGCCCCGGCAAGCAGCGGCCGACGCTCATGACGGTTTCGCGCGGCGGCAGCTTGACCGCTTCCAATTCGGCGCGCTTTGCCTTGAGCGCGACGTACTCTTTCCAATCATCCGGATCGAGGTTCGCTTGCAGCTTTTCCCGCAAAATCTGCTCGCGCTCGCCGCCTTCGGTTTTGCGCTGGTCTTCGGCAGACATTTTGACGATGCCGATTCGCTCCAGTTCTTGGCAATGCTTCCGTACGTCGCGCTTTTGCTCGGCCAACTCGCGATATTTCGCCGCGACTTCAGCCGGCGAAACGTCGGTCTGGCTCGGCCCGTCGCCGTCGCCGCGATGGCCGTAAGAATCGAGTTCGTGGAAGAACGAAAGCAGGCTGTAGTAATCGGTCTGCGGAATCGGGTCGAGCTTGTGGTCGTGGCAGCGGGCGCAGTTCACCGTCAGCCCCAGGAACACTTGCCCGGTCGTGGCGACGATATCGTCGAGTTCATCGTAGCGCGCTTGCAGTCGGTCGGCCGGCTCGTCGTCCCACAGGCCGAGGCGATAATAACCGGCGCCGATCAGCGCTTCGGCGCTGACGGGGGAAAGCTCGTCGCCCGCAAGTTGCTCGCGGACGAATTGATCGTAGGGCTTGTCGTCGTTGAACGCGCGGATCACGTAGTCGCGATACTTCCAGGCGTTCGGCTTCACGCCGTCGCGCTCGAAGCTGTTGGTGTCGGCGTAACGGACCAGATCGAGCCAATGGCGCCCCCAGCGCTCGCCATAACGCGGCGATTCGAGCAGCTTGTCGACCAGCCGTTCGTAAGCTTCCGCAGAAGGATCGGCCGCTAAGGCATCGACCTCCTCGGGCGTGGGCGGCAAGCCCGTCAGATCGTAATAGACGCGGCGCGCGAGCGCAGCCGGATCGGCCGGCGCCGCGGGCGTCAGCTTCGCCTCTTCGAGCCGCTTGAGCACGAAGGCGTCGATTGGATTGCTTACCCAAGCGGCGTTTTCGACGGCCGGCGGTTGCGGTTTTGCGACCGGCTCGAAGGCCCACGGCTTTTTCCAGACGGCGCCCTCGTCGATCCATCGCCGCAGCAATGCCACCTCCGCCGGCTTGAGCGGCTTCCCCTCCGGCGGCATCCGCGAAGCTTCGTCTTCGGAGGCGACCCGCGCCACGAGCGCGCTGGAGTCCGGCTTGCCCGGCACGATCGCATGTTCGCCCGAGTCAAGCTCGGCCAGGGCCCGCTCGTGCTCGTTGAGCTTCAATCCCCCTTCGGCCTTGTCGGGCCCGTGACAGCGATAACATCGCTGCGCCAACAGTGGTTGGATATCGCGGTTGAAGTCGACCGGTTCGGACGGGCGGCTCAGTTCCTCGGCATTCAGCAGCCCCGTCCCGATGGCCGCCCATGCCGCAAAGAATACGAGTCGTAGGGCGGGCATCCCACGAAGAACACGATGATCGGTTGGGTTTTGCATCCTGGCGTGAGTCACGAGGGCAGACGGTAATCGACGAGGGAAGCTTCGTCTCCAAGCACGGGACCGTCCTTTATATCATTATGGCTCGCCGCCCGCCGCCATCAATGAGCATCCGCCTTGCAAAAAGGGCCTATCTGCCAAGGCGACGAACGACACGAGGGCGGGAGCGGCCCCTCGTCCGCATCATCAAGGCGCCGGCAGCCGGTAAAGGACATGGCTGCGCAGCGGATGCCCTGCCGGCAAAACGGGATGCTCGAAATCGTCTTCGGGCGAGTAAGTCATTCCCAATCGCGACATCACGCGTCGCGACCGCTGATTGGCGGTAGTAGTCAATGCCACAATTTCGGCGAGCCGTAGCTGGTCGAAGCCGAAAGCCAGCGCCGCACGCGCCGCTTCAGTCGCGTAACCTCGATTCCAATGCTCGCACGCCAAGCGCCAGCCAATTTCGACGCAGGGCGTGAAGTGGGCTTCGAAACTCGGCACGTTCAATCCCACGAAGCCGACGAAGTCCGCCGAGTCCCGCGTTTCGACGGCCCACAGGCCGAATCCATGCCGCCGGAAATGCTCGACGATCTGGGCCGCTCGCGCGTCGCTTTCCGCGCGGCTCAGCGGCTTCGGCAAGAACTCCATCACGCGAGGATCGGCGTTCAAGGCGGCAAAGGCCGGCAAATCGTCGTCCCGCCAGCCGCGCAGGATCAATCGTTCAGTGGCGAGCACGGGAATTTGCGACACTTGGCGTCCTGACGCGAGCGTTGCATGACACTCCAATACGGCGATACCCTCAGTAGGCCGCCGGAAGCATCTTGGTTTTATCGTTGTTGGGCGCCCAGTAAAGCCCCCGCGACGGAAGTGGCGTGTCATTTGCTCTCATCGGCCAGATTGCAACCTGAGGAGCTTTGCAGAATGAAACCGCCGGCACGAACGGGCTGCGTGCTGCTCATGGCCGTCACGTTTTGGTCCTCCGGAGGCCACCGCGCTCGCGCCGCGCTCCGGCAGTCCGACGCGAAGCAAGCCCAGGCCGAGGCGCGTCGCGATCCGTGGAGCTGGCTCAAAAAGCGAGCTACGCAGTTGCAAGCCGCCGCGCGGCGCAAGGCGACCGCCGAAGCGACGACCGACCCCGAGGCGCCGGGCCGCATCGGCTGGACGTTCCACCAGATCGACGCGCCGGAGGCGCTGCGCCGCTTGGAACGCTTCGGTCTTGAAATCCCAGTCGCCGTCGAAGGCCGCGTGACGATCAAGGTCCGCGTGGGAGTTCCGTGGCGGAAGGTCTTTCAGACCCGCAGTTATCGGCTCTCGGCCCACGTTCAGTCGGAAAGGCTGACGGTCGCCGGCGTCAAGCTGGACGATCTCGACGCCAGTTTGTCCTATGCCGAAGGATCGCTGAACCTGAGCACGCTACGCTTCGCGACTCCCGACCTGGCCGACCCCAACGCAAAGGTCGGCGTGCGAGGGACCGCCCAGTTCCAACTCGAACCGCGCGGCGATTTGACGGCGAACGTCGACTTCGAGCGATTGAGCCTGGTCCGCGTTTTGGAAGACGCTTCGCCAGCGACAAGAAAAGCCAGCGGTGAGGTCGCCGGGCACGCCGAAGCGCGCGTGGCCATCAAGCGATTCCGCGATCTGGCCGCTTGGCGCGGCAAGGCGCGGCTGGAGATGGACCAGTTGCGGCTCGTCGGTTCGCGGCCGCTTGCCGTGACGGCCGATTTAGGATTGGCCGACGGCGTCGCTCGCCTTTCGCGCCTCGTCCTTCGCATGAAAGATTCGGCGGCGACGATCACCGGCGACGCCACGGTCCAATTGCAACCGCGCGGAGAATTGAACGCCCGGCTGAACGTCGACCACTTGGAATTGACGCCCCTTTTGGAAGGGATTCCCGCGGCTGATGGCATGCTCGCGGGCGAGCTGGCGGGCCGTTTTGCCGCGTCGGCGCCGCTGAGTCGCGTGCAAGAGCCGGCGAGCTGGCGCGCCAACGGACGTTTGAACGCCAATGACTTGCGCGTCGCCGGGTTGCCGCCTGCTCGCCTCGCCGTCGATTTTCGCCTGGCCGACGGAAGACTTACGGCGCCGACGATGAGCGGGC
>DATNEC010000551.1:0-4167 GCA_035606815.1 Pirellulales bacterium | reverse complement strand
GGGTTGATCGTCACCAGCACGGCGCCGATCCGCGCCGTGGCGAACTGCAGCACGACCCATTCAGGCACGTTGGTCGCCCAGATCGCCACGTGGTCCGCTTTGCCGACGCCCAACGCGAGCAAGCCGCGCGCCGCCTCGTCGACGCGGATATTGAATTCCCGGTAGTCGAGCCGCAGCCCCAGCCCCGGAAAGACCAACGCATCGCCGCCGCCGTGTTCGGCCGCGGCGCGCGTCAGCGCTTGGCCGATCGTCAGTCCGTCAACCCAAGGCAGTTGATTTGTCATCGGGAGCGTTTAAGCAGATCATCGCAGGCTACTTTTCGCCATGATAGCGGCGGAAAGGACCGAGGCGAAAGTCTCAAAAGTAGACGCGGCGTCTAAGACTCGATGCGATCGAACATCCCGACGGCGATAGGAATGAAGATCGCCAGCGGCGCCCAGGCCGCCAGCGCGGGTCGCAATAGCGCCACGGCGCCAAGATATTGAAAGCCGGTCACGACCAACATGAAGGCCGTGCAAACCGCCCCGCACAGCCCGATCGCCACGAAAACGTTGCGATTCGTGCCGCTGAGCACCAGCGGCAGCCCGAGAAACAGCAGCGTCATGTCCAGCAGCGGCTGGATGATTCGGGAGTGAATGGCGACGCGCACATCGGCGCCGAAGTCGCCTGCCAGCCCCAGACTGGGGTTCGAAAGCCCTTCGATCAACTCCGGCGTGGAGGAGAACTGCCGCCAACCTTGGCCGCCGCTGAGTTGGTCGAAATTGACGTTGCTGACCAGAAAACACTCGTCCGACTTGAGCCAACTCGGCCCGTCGCGAGGCGTGATCAGGAGGGCCCGGCCGTTTTGTTCGAGCGATGGCTGCTCCGCCAGGTCGGTCGGCCGCACCACCCCCCGCAGCAGATAGCCCGCCGGATGACGTCCAGGCTCCGCCTCAAGATAGTAAGCATTTTCCGCCAAAAGCTGCTTTCCCTGGCCATACAACGATTCTTCGAACAAAAAACTCGGCACGTCGACCCGCCGCTCGTTGGCATAGGCCGCTTTGCCTTGCAGCAAGACGTTGGTCTCGTTGTCATAGCGCGGCTTGAGTTCCTGGCCGTTTTCGCCTCGCAGGTTTTTGGGATCGCGGGCAAGTTGTTCGGCCAATTTGGGGATGGCGAACTCGCGCGCCGCGCTGGCCCCCAGGCTGATGCATGCCGAGGCGGCGAGAATCGGCACGATGATCCGCGTCCGCGAGACGCCGGCCGCCATCAGGGCGGTCAATTCATTGTGGCGCTGGATCCAGGTCACGGTGAACATGCCGGCAATCATCGTCAGCATGGCGCTTACGCGCTCGAAAAACAGCACCGTGCGATAGGCGTAGAACTCGCCCATGATCGACAGCAGGCTGCCGTGCTTTTCGGTATATCGCAGGAATTCGTCGAGATTGCTGAAGGCGTCGAAAACGACGTACAGGCCGTCCAGGCTGATAAAACAGATCAGGAAGACGTGGATGAACTGGCGGAGCAGGTAGCGGTCGATAATCCGCATAATCACTCGAGGGGCGTTCGCCGGCGCAGGATCGATCGATTCACGCGCGGCAAGAATAGAAGAAAGCGCGTTCGGCGGTCAACAGCGATACCGATCCCTCGCTGCGCAAGCTTCTCCATGGCTTCGGCCCGGAAGACTAGGCAAAATGTGCCGATCGCCCACTGAGCCAGCCGGCCCGCGCGGTTGGGGAAAGCAAAAAAAGGTCGTCGCCGATGAGCGTCCGCCGAGGCGAAACCGCGGCGGCGCGAGGGGATGCCTGCATACGCCGAAGCGAACTCCCAGAATGCAGAAGTTCGCAACGGCTTGTCTCTTCCGACGAGCCCGTCCGGGCGCCTGTCTCGCCTGTGGCGGCCATTTTTGCTCTCGCACCCCGCGCGCTCTGCTGCGGGCAGTTGGGCTTGACTTTTTGACGTGCTATCGGTGCAGCACCCAAAAACAGGTCTGCCTACTCTATCCAGCATTCCGGGCTTGCGGCCCTTAAAACCCGATCCGGCCGGATGTGCAGCATTTGCGGCAAGTTTTGCCGTTCTTGCTCAACTAGTTCCGCCGGCACTTCCGATACTACCCGCACGGGCACAGCATGGACTCTCCGTTGTGGAGCGCGTGCGCGGAATCTTCTGCTGTCAAGGTAGACACAAACGATGTCGATCAATCGCATGAAGTTGTGGCTTGCACTGGGCTTGCAACTCCTAGTGACGTCCATGTCCGCGGCCCAAGAATTGAAAGAGGACGAATGGGTTCCGGGCGTCAAAGACGTCCGCTTGTTCGCCCCCGCCGACCTCAGCTACTACGGCAACGGTCCGCGCCGACCGAAGGGCTGGTGGTTTACGATCGAGGGCCTCAACTGGGCGACCTCGGCGCCCGAGCGGACCCCGGTCGGCAATCCCGACTTTCACCCGCTCACGTTCGACGGCGAAGGCTTTGCGCAGCAGCAAAACACGCAAGACACCGGCTACATCACTCCCTATATGAAACAAGGGGAGCGGCTTCAACTCGGTTACGTTGACGACGAAGGCAAGGGCTGGATGGTCGGCACCATCGTGCTGCACACCTCGACCTCGCAGTTGACGAGTTCGAATGCCGGGGTCTCGTTCTTCGCGCCGTTCGTCAACGGAGTCTCGCCGTTGGAAGGCTTCGCCGAATCGGTGCTGCCAATTCCGCCCAATCAGCCCGCCGGGTTTATCGGCGGCGGCGGCGGCACCGGCGGCGGCGGAGGAGGAACGAATAATTCCCTGGTTGTCGATGCCGATGTCAACGGCAACGGAATCTTCGGCGCCACGGGGCAAGATATCGGCACGCCGAACGCCAACCCGCCGCCGTTCTTCGTGCCGCCGCCGGACGGTTTCCCGGACGTGCCGCACGCCACCGACTTCGGCGACCTTGTGCAGTTGCCGATCGTCTTCTCCCACTTGACGACCAAGTACAGCTCGCGGTTGTGGGGCATCGAGGTCATGCGGACTTGGCAGTTGGCGAAGCGCAAGTCGGGCGCCTGGGACTTGATGGCCGGCGTCCGCTATCTGCGATTCCGAGACAACTTCTACTTCAGCGGCACGGGCGAGCATACCAACGTGACACTGACGCCGCCGCCGCCCGCCCTGGGCGACGTGTACACGGGCGTGTTGGCCGACACGGCTTTCACGCAGACCGCCGACAACAACCTCGTCGGTCCGCAAATCGGCCTGCGATATATCAAAGCCAAGGGGCGGCTTAGCTTAAGCACCGAAGCCCGGTTCATGGCCGCCGCCAACTTTCAGACCAATCAGCAAAACGGCTGGATCGCCAATCGGCCGAATGCCGCGCTCAACCGGCCGAACTTCGTCCTGTTGCCCCACGACAACACGATCTTCCGCTACGGCTTCGTGCCCTCGGTCACCACGCCGAACCTGTTCAACACCGGGGTGCATCACACCCAGCACGCCACGCAATTCTCGCCGGTGGGCGAACTGCGGTTCAATTTGAACTATCAGGTCTATCGCTCTCTGTCGGTGAACGTCGGCTGGACCGGCTTGGTGATGGGCGGCATGGCCCGTTCGCCCAACATGGTCAACTACGCGTTGCCCGACATGGGCATCCTCAGCGCCCACAACCGCCAAACGGTTCTCATCCAAGGCATCAACTTCGGCGCCAGCATCAACCGCTGACGCAACGCTAGACTTACTCTGCGTGGGCCCGCTGGCGCCAGAGTTAGCCGCGGGCGTGGGCCTTCTGGCGCTCGACGATCCGGCTCAGAGAGTCGATCTCGCGCTGCACGGCGCCGATTTCAGCTTCGACGCGGCGCAAGTCGCGGCCGATGGCGTCGACCGAGCGGCCGTGTCCGGCTCGCAAAACCGATTCGACCGCGAGACCGCCCCCCAGTGCAGTTTGGTAGCCGCCTTCGCCCGACTGTTCGAGGCTGGCCTGGTCCAATTCCGCCTGCAACCGCCGCCGCCGAGCGAAGAGGGTTCCGCTGGCCGGACTATCCGGATCGCCCTGCCGAGCGCCCAGCATGGCCAATTGTTGGTGGACTTCTCGATCGGAACCTTTCATGGCAACACCTCATCGACCCAAAACACGCGACGAATGGCGACGCGGCGCCACGCGGAGCCGCGACAGACTCCGATTATAGCCGTTTTGCCCGCCGAGTGCCTGATTTTTTTGAA
>DATNEC010000114.1:0-9330 GCA_035606815.1 Pirellulales bacterium | reverse complement strand
TGCCCATCCCCATCGCGCCGCCGTCTCCGCCGCCCCGCTCGGCCAGCTTGGTCATGCTCTGGGCGGCCTGGAACTTCATGAAGGCGTTCAAATCACCGACGGCGCCCATCGAGCTGCGGGCGTCGATCGCCTTTTGTACTTCCTCGGGCGGAGTGATGGCGTTGATGAAGAAATCGACCAGCTCCAAACCGTATTTGCCGAAGTCTTCGGCCACCTTGGCCCGAGCGCCCGAGGCGACCTCGTCGTACTTGGCGGGCAGTTCCAGCAGGCTGGTCTTGAGCGTGCCCAGCAAATCGGTCAGCCGCGACGTGACAAGATCTCGCAGGAACGAATGCACCTCGTCGGTCGTGTATTTGCCCTGCGTGCCGACGAGCGTGTTCAACAGCAGCTTGGCGTCGCGCACGCGGAACGAATACTTACCGAAGCTGCGCAAGCGGACCATGCCGAACTCGACGTCGCGGAACACGATCGGCTGCCGCGTGCCCCATTTCTGGTCCAAAAACGTCTGCTTGCCGATGAAATAGACCTGGGCCTGAAACGGCGATTTCTCCCAAGGAATCGTCAGCAGCCGCGTGATGAACGGCACGTTGAGCGTGGTCAGCGTGTGGCGGCCGGGGCCGAACGCATCGAGCGCTTGCCCGTCGCGAAAGAAGATCGCCTCCTGGTTTTCTTGGACGATGAGTTGCGCGCCGAGCTTGATGTCGGTCGAACCGCCGGGCGGAATCCGCTGGACCAGCGAACGGTTCGAATTGTCGAAGAATTCAAGCACTTCAAGGGCGCACATGGTGAAATTCCTTGCTGTGGTAGTTCAATCTTCCGGTGCGACGGGCAATTGGCTCATTCCAAGATCGCGCGCCGCTCAAACTTTATAGAAAGGAGATGGGTTTTTATTTATACCAACCCCTTCAATATCTCATCGCGTTTGTCGCAGGCGTGGTCGACTTCGTCGAGCTGGCCCAGCAACTCGCTGACCGAGGCGGCCGTCGGCGCCGCCGAACGGCTGCCGGCTTCGAACCGCTTGACGACGTCCTCGATCTTTTCGGCGAGTGCCAGGTCGTGGGCGTAGATCGTATCGAGCACGCCCTCATCGATCCGCACCAGGTCGAAGACGCCGCTATAGCCGCGCATCGCCCCGCGCAGCCGGCCAATGATCTTGTCCAGTCTGCCACGGACGCGATCAAATTGGGGCAACAGGTCGAGTTGGGCCGAATCGGCAAGGGCGCGAGTCTCGCCTTCGAGGCTGCGTTTGGCGTGTTCCAGTCGTTCCGCCAGGTGTTGGCGCAAGAGGGAGTCGCTTTCGCGGCGGTAGGCGCGTTCGAGGTAACCGTGAAAGCCGGGAATTCGCCGGACCAGTTCTTCGATGGCCCCACGCTGCTCACTGTGTTCGAGGGGATTTGGCATGATATCCTCCCGCGCAAAATTAGGACTTAAACTTCCGGCCAAGGGCGGCCGGGCTACATCGGTGTTTGGCGCCTCCGGTGCTTAATTCGCCGCTGCCGGGGCTTCCTTGGCGTCCATGAT
This sequence comes from Pirellulales bacterium, assembly GCA_035606815.1. Lineage (GTDB taxonomy): Bacteria > Planctomycetota > Planctomycetia > Pirellulales > JAICIG01 > JAICIG01. The sequence continues at coordinate 7,809 of DATNEC010000114.1, read as the reverse complement.
ACCTAAATCTAGGGGGTTTGGCACGATTCGTCTTGGCCCCCTGGCAAGCGCTTTGTATAGTCTCGCCTCGCCTTTCCCGACGCGTCGCCCTAACATTTCTCGCCGTCTTGCGTTGCTTTGATGCGCGTGCGCCACGCCAAGCGAATGCTAGCTTTGGGGGCCTGCCTGCTTTTGGCCGGCTTGTCGGGATGCGCGCAGACCTCGGCGCGAAAATGGTACGATCCGCTGGGATTGTTCGCCAAGAAGCAGGAAGAGCCGACGATCAAGGTCAAGACCTCCGTCGAGCGAATCAAAATCTTGCAGGAATTGGCCAAGCAGGCCCCGAAAATGGCCCCCGCCGAACAACAGCGGGCTTCCGAGGAAATTGCCACCGCGCTCAGCAATGGCAACGAAGACGACGTGCTGGTGCGGGCCCAGATGTTGCGCACGATCGCCGTGATACCGACGCCCTTGGCCGGCCGAATCCTGGCCGCCGGCTTGCAGGATACCGATCGCGACGTGCGCGTCGCCTGTTGCGAAGCCTGGGGCGCGCGCGGCGGCGACGAAGCCGTGCGGCTGATGATGGAGACCTTTGGCGGCGACACCGATCTCGACGTCCGCCTGGCCGCGGCCAGAACCTTGGGAACCTTGAAAGACCCGAAGGCCGTGCCGGCGCTCGGCGCCGCCCTCGACGACCAGAACCCGGCGATCCAGTACCGGGCGATCGAATCATTACGGCAGATCACGGGCAAGAGCTACTCCGACATCAAGGAGTGGCGCGAGTTCGTCCAGGGCAAGGAACCCGAGCAACCCTCGATCGCCGCGCGTTTGCGACGATTATTCTGATCGTGGCGGGCACGGCGCCCGGCGCCTGGTGGCGGCTGGCACGCTCTGCCGCGAAGACCCCCCGCCAGCCATTCGTGATCTATAGTTTCCTAGAGGAAACTTCCCTGGGAACGCATCGAATGGATGTGCTGACGCAGATTTTCATCTGGGTTTTGGCGAGCGTCGTCGCCAGCCTGGTCGCCGGTTTTTACATCGGCCGGGCCACTTCTCACTCCGAACAGGAGCGGTTGGCCAACGCCGAACGGCAAAAGGCGCTCAAGGCGCTGGTCGACGTATTGACCAGCGTTCAGGATCTCAGCACCGACGTCGATAGCCGCAACACGGCCATGCACGAAGTCCAGCGGCACGTCGGCGACCTGCAGGCCACCGGCGAACTGGAACTGATCCGCCAGGAGTTGTTGGGCCAGGTCGTCGCCGTCTTGGAGTCGAACCAGAAGCTGGAAGAAGATCTGGTCTTCGCCCGCTGCCGAATGGAACAGCAGGCCGAAGAACTCGACCGGACGCGGCGCGAGGCCCACACCGACGCCTTGTCGGGCGTCGCCAATCGCAAGGCCTTCGACGACAAGCTGAAGCTGCTGCTGGGCTACCAGCGCCGTTTTGGTTCGCCCTTCGCTCTGCTGCTGGCCGACTTGGACCATTTCAAATGGATCAACGACACGTACGGCCACCAGGCGGGCGATCGCGTCATCAACCAGCTCGGCGCGCTGCTCACCAGCCAGGTGCGCGAGGGAGACTTTGTCGCCCGTTACGGCGGGGACGAGTTTGCCGTATTGCTGGCCAATACCGACATCGAGGTGGCCGCTAAAGTGGCCCAGCGGATTTGCGTCGAAACGACGCACATCAACTTCGGCGCGGCGAGCAGCGAGCAGACGGCCATCACACTCAGCTTGGGGCTGGCGGTTGCGCAAGCGGGTGACACCCAGGAAGCCCTTTTCAAACGCGCCGACGAGGCCCTCTATGCCTCGAAAAAGGGGGGACGAAATCAGGTGCGCTGCCAAACGCCGGCTGCCGCGGCGCCGGCGCCTCCGAGCAACGAGCCGCAGCCGTTGCAATTGGCGTAGTTATCGGGTTGGCGCCGCTTGCGCGGCGCGGTCGGGCCAATCGACCGCGCGCATCGTCAATCTTGCCGTCGGCGGCCTTTCGCCGCAGTTGCCGTAAGCAACATCTCCGTTACCAGCCGGAGACGATTCTCGATAAGCGGCCGCCCAAGGGCATTCGGCGATGGAATTCGTCCCGTCCATCATCCGATATCTGTTGCTGCTTCGCCGTTGAGGGCCAACGGCGGTTGGTCGCACACTGATTGAGTGTAGGTGCTTATGTCGTGGGCTGTACCGGCATCACGGGTCGTACTGATCGCGGGTCTTTTGGGGGGCGGCATCGGATGGCGGCCTGACGCCGCAATTGGTTCGGCCGCCAAGTCGAATTCCCAGGATCGGGTATTCTCAGAACCGCTGCCCTCGAAATCGCCGCTCCGGCCGCGCGGCGCTCGAAGGGTCGCAAAAGCCGAAGTGCGCAAGCCGACAAAGCCGCCCGCTTCCGTTTCCGCAAGCGCGGAAGAATTGGCCGCCCTCCGCGGCAAAGTGCGGCGCGTGCTGGATTTCTACCACGGCCGACCGCTCAACACCCGCGAAAATAATTGCTGGGAGTTGATGCACTCGATCGTCTCTTACGGCGTGACCTCGGAGGTGCGCCGGGGCGGCCCCCAGGGACCAGCCGTGAATTCGATCGCCTGGCTTTGCTCGGGCGCGGCCTGCGACGGCCAATCGCTGATGACCGTCGATCGCGGGCGGGTGACCGCGGCCAAAGGGCCTCGAGTGCAAGGCCATCACGGCCAGTTTTTGGCGATCTTGGCCCAGTCGAAGGTCAAGCCCGATTACCCGATCTACGTCGGTAAGCGATCGTTCGCCGTCGACGATCTGATGGAAACCGAGAAGCTGAGTTGCTATGCGAACACCGAGTTGACCTTCAAGCTGATCTCGTTCGCCCATTACCTGGACTCCGACGCGACTTGGAAAAACGGCAAGGCAGAGGATTGGTCGATCCAGCGGCTGATCCGCGAAGAAATTGGCGCCCCGATCAACGGGGCGCCTTGCGGGGGCACCCACCGGTTGATGGGGTTGAGCTACGCGGTCCACGAGCGCATCAAGCAGGGGCGACCCGTCGACGGCGAGTTCCTGCGCGCTCAGACCTATGTCAATGACTTTCACCGCTACACGTTCCGCTTGCAAAATGCCGACGGCTCGTTCAGCACCGAGTGGTTCAAAGGCCGCGGCGCGAAGGCCGACCTCGATCGTCGTTTGCAAACAAGCGGCCACATTCTCGAATGGCTGGCCTATTCCATCGAGGACGAAATGCTCGACGATCCGCGCGTCGTCAAGGCCGTTTCCTATCTGGCGGGCATTCTCGACGGCGATCGCGGCCGCAACTGGTCGATTGGGCCGTTGGGGCACGGCTTGCACGCCTTGGCGATCTATGAAGAGCGGACGCAACAGCGAGACGACGTCGCTCCGTCGGCGCGCGTCGCTCGCCGAGAGCCGCAGCGCCGCGACCATTCCGCAAATCCGTCTTCCGGCCCCGCTCTCGAACGACGCCAGCCGGTGCTGGTTCCCGCGGAGGCGCCGCGCCGGGCCGGGCCTGCGCTCGATCGGCCGCGCGGCGGCGCCGAAGATGCGAAGCGCGACAGGTAGCCTCGCGCCGGCGGCCAAGAATCGTCGGCGCGTGCGGTTGCCGATAGCGCGGAAAACCCTTACATTGCCCCTCGTTCGCGTCGGCGATTCGCCGGCGCCGAGGGCCTTGTTCGGGCACCTATCGAGCCGGACGCGCGGATGCAGCCGCTGAAGTTCAACGAAGAATTCGAAACCGTGTACGATGCCGCCGCCGGCTTGGCCAAGGCGTCGGGCGCCAACGCGCTGTTGCTGTTGTTGGACGGCCCCACCGATTGGCAGCAGCTCAAGCGCCATGCGGCAGGCGAGAAAGTGGTGGTCGTCGCCGACACGCCGGAGCAATTGGCCGGGGCGAAAGAAGCGGGCCTGGCGACGGTCATCCTGGAGATGCGCGAAAGCCCGGTCTACGACAAGCTCTCGCAAGCCCTGCTCGAAGCGGTGGCCGACGAGATGGTGATGCCCGGCGCCCGCGTGGTGGCGGTCTACAGCGGCTTCGAGGCGCGCAGCATCGACTCGATCAGCGTCATCGACTTGGGCGACCACTTGGGCCGGCTGACCGTTCGCGACTTGCAGCAACTCGAAACGCGGGTGCCGCTCGACACCTTGCAGACGGTCGTCAACCTCGCCCTGGAAATCGGCCGCGAAGGGCGCGAGGGCAAGCCGGTCGGTACGCTGTTCGTCGTCGGCGATATGCAAAAGGTGCGAAAAATGAGCCGGCCAGCCGGTTTCGACCCCGTGAAAGGCTATAGCCGCAAGGAGCGCAATCTGAAATCGGCCCGCGTCCGCGAGGCGATCAAGGAAATCGCCCAGATGGACGGCGCCATTTTGATCGCCGGCGACGGCACGGTCGAAGCCGCCAGCCAGTATCTCGACGCTTCGGCGGCCAGCATCACGCTTTCCAAGGGACTTGGCGCCCGGCATTGGGCGGCGGCGGCGATCAGCCGCGCCACGAACGCCGTGGCCGTTGCCGTGAGCGAGTCGAACGGCACGGTGCGCATCTTTCAGAACGGCCAGGTCGTGTTGCGCATCGAGCCGTTCCGTCGGCCGATGAAATGGCGCGACTTCGAATACGAGCGGCCGAACGAATAGCTCGGGCCGGCGAGTCGGCCGCGCTACCGGAGCAGGACCGCGGCCAGCGCCATTCCAAAGCAAACGGCCAAGCCAAGCCAGTGCAGCCAGCCGCGCTGGCGCCGCTCGGGCCAGTCGAACGCCGCGCAGCCGAGCACGACCAGGGCCATCAGCCAACTTTGCGAGCGCTCGATCCACTCCGCGCTGCGAGCCAGCCACAGCGGCGGCCAAAACAGCCAGCCGTCGAGCACCGCGACGGTCAGCGGCGCGGCCTGGATCGCCAGCAGCACATAAAAGCCGCTCTCCCAAATCGCCGACAGCGCGCGGCTGAGCAGCGGCAGCACCAGGCAGGCGCACACGGCCGCTTCCAGCACGCTCTCGGGCGACGTGAAGGCCCGCGGCAGCCAAAGCTGAATCGCCAGGTCGAGCGCCAGCCGCACGCCCAGCACCACGAGCAGCCAATGCCCCGGTTCGACCGGCCACGTGGCGCCGCGCGCCGCGCGGACGACCCACACGCCCAAGCCGACCCACGCGGCGCCACAAGTGGCGGCGTAACCGCTCGCCAGCAGCACGCCCAACACGCCCGGCTGGTCCGTGCTCAAGTGCCGCACCGCTGCCATCACCACGCCGCAAGCCGCGATCCAGAGCAGCAAGTGACGGACGCTCAACCGCGGCGGCGACTGCAAGCCGGCGGCCGTCTGCCGCTGGGGCGCTCGTTCGCGAATCGCCGGCAGCGCGTCGGGGGTTTCAAAATGTTCGGGCGGAGCCTTGGGTTCCATTGATCATCAAGTCCGAAGCGGCGAGACGCCGCTTCTACAAAAACGTAGACGCGCCGCCTTCGCGTTCTTTCTAATAACCGCCCTCGGGGATCATGGCGGCGCGGGAGTGGCGGGTCGGGGAATTCTGCGGGACGACGAGCAGCCCATAATCGCGGAAGACGAACACGCAGCCCGTCAGATCGGCGACCATTTCCAAAACGGTTTGCAAGGGAACTTCCTCCGCCAGTTCGACGTTAAGCGGGCCCCTGTCGAATGGGAACACGGCTTGTCGCAAGATCGGCAAATCGTCGCCCGTCACCTTGTTTAATTGATCGATGATCTGGTCCAAGGGCATGGCCGTGAATTTGACTTTCATGGGCTTCTGCAAAATCTTTCGGTACTTTTCGGGGATCTCCGGGCGCTTATCGACGGCGCCCTTGTCGGCGGCGCCGGCTTTGGCGACAGCCTCGCCCGAATCGCGCGAGAAGACGTAGGTCTTTTCGAATTTTCCCATGGGGGTCACAACAATTTTGCGGCCCGTCTCCACCGGTTGCAAATCGGCGCCGAGGCCCAGCAAGTAGGTCAGCTTCGCTTCAGCCTCCGCCAGATCGGAGGTCAATTGCTGCATCTCGGGCGCGGGCGTCGAACCGGGAACCTGTTTGTTCGCCTTGGCGCGAACTTCAAGTTGCTGCTGCCGGACTTTCCACTGATGGAACGCCACGGTGACGTCTTGCACGGCTTGCAGCTTGGCCTGATTGTATTCCGCCTCGGCCTGGCGCAACGCCGCATTGGCCAACAGGACGTCGGGGTTCGACCGCAACGCCTGGGCCAATGCCGCGTCCAAGGTGGCGGGCAGCGCAGCCGGCGCGGTTTCAACATCGTTGATAAGAGCTTGATCTCTTTTAAGGATCGGTTTTCGGATCGCCGTTTGGTCGTCGGTTTCCTGCGCGGGCGCGCCGAGGCCCCGCAAGATCACGAAAAAGAAACTGGCGACGAAGAGCAATGCGGTACGCATGTCGGGACTCCTGATAGTTGTGATGGACGGCACGCGGAGCGTGCCTGCTACTTAGGAACAAAACGCTATTCGGTCGCCGATCGCTTGAGCTCGGCCAGCAGCCAACTATCTTGCGGCCCGGACTGCGATAGTTCGTCGGGCGACGTCAGCTCGAGCACCTGGCGATAACAATCGAAGGCGCTAGCGACATCGGCGGCGTCGTACAAGTAGCGGTCGCCGGCAAGCTGCAACAGCCGAATCTGCCTCGCCCGCGGGGCGCCTGGCACCATCTGTCGCAATTCGGCCGGCGAAAGCGAGGCCAAGTCGGATGTTGCTTGCGGCGCCTGCCCCTCCTCCGCTGCCGCCTGGGGTTGCTCCGGCTTCGGCGGCGCCTGAGCCAATGCTCGCGGCGCAGCGAGCGGCGGCGGGCCGGCGGGCCAAGCGGCCCACATCGTCGCTAATCCCGCCGCGTAGGCCAGCGCCGCCACGGCGACTTGCCTTAGCCGGCGCATTCTCGCCCGCCGACGCACGAGCGCGCCGGTTCGCCGAAGCAGCGCATCGTGCAATTCGCGCGGGATCGCCGCCTCGGGCCAGCCGAGCGGCGAGGCCAAACCTTCCAGCAACGGTTCGTCATCGGGCCGCTGGTACGGCATGTTATTCTCCATTCAACCCCTGATAAATCTGGCGGAAGGCGGCGCGGGCGCGCGACAGCAACGATTCAATTGCCTTGGGCGTGCCGCCCAGCCGCCCGGCGATCTCGGCCACCGACAATTGGTCGAGGTACTTGGCTCGCAGCACCGCTTCGTATCGCGACGGCAACGCGGTGAGCGCCAGGGCCAACAAGTCGCGAGAGCCGAGCGCGTCGCCGCCGTCCGGCGAAAAGTTTCCGCTCGTCTCCGTCAGCTCCGCTCGCGGCTCGCGCCGCCAGCGCCGGCGGTGGTTTTTGAGTACGTTTTCGGCGATGCCTTTCAGCCAACCCTCGAAGCTGCCTTGGCCCGGATCGAACTGCGAGATCTTGCGAACGGCGATCAGCCACGTCTCCTGCACGATCTCATCGGTGTGGGCCGAATGCCGGCCCGCGCGATGAAAGACGAACGCATAGACCGCCGGAAATGTCCGTTCGTACAGCGCGCGCCACGCCGTTTCGTTGCCCGCCAGCACAGCCTCGCGCAGAGCTTGTTCCTCGCACTCCACGAAATAAGGCTCCTCGCGACGACGTTGCGGCGCCGAACCGGCCTGGGGCGTCGGTCCTCTACCCGTTTATTGTCGCCGGAGCGGCGAATCCTTCGCAAGATGGCCAACTTTCCCAAGATGGCCATGCAACAAGTGGCCATCTTCGCCAACGACGCCAAGCCAAGCCGCGCGCGGCCGAGAAACACGTGTTGCCGATACTTAGGTTAATGGCAGCTTGAGGGGACATTCGGTTGCAACAGCCGTCCCTACGGGACTAGTCATTTGGCGGGGCGATCGCTCGTTGTCACGAACAGGACCAAGTTTCCGA
>DATNEC010000548.1:0-5022 GCA_035606815.1 Pirellulales bacterium | reverse complement strand
CAGAAGAACGATCCCTCGGCCGAATTCTCGACGCCCAAGAAGCCGATCACCTTCTATCTCGAAAAGACCGTGCCGTTCAAATATCGCAAGCCGATCAGCGACGGTATTCTGGAGTGGAACAAGGCTTTCGAAAAAGCCGGCTTCTATAACGCCGTGCAGGTCATTCAGCAGCAAGACAATGACGACTGGGATCCGGAAGACGTGCGTTACAACACCTTCCGCTGGATTACCGCCGGCGCCGGCTTCGCGATGGGCCCCAGCCGCGTGAACCCGATGACGGGCCAGATTCTCGACGCCGACATCATCTTTGACGCTGACTTCGTGCAGTTCTGGCGGCGCGAGTACGAAACGTTCACGCCGGCGAGCATCGCCGCGTTGACCGGCGGCCCGCTGGACATCGAGAGCTACCAGCGAGAGATCGGCAAGCTGCCGCTGGCGCATCGCCACAGCGTGCTATGCCAGTGCGAGTTGCACCGCGGGATGGCGCGCGAATTGGCGCTGGGGGCCACGGTATTTTCCGTCCGCGCGGCGGGCCCTGAATCCGCCGCCCAGCAAGAGAAGATCGTGATGCAAGGCTTGAAAGAGGTAGTGATGCACGAGGTCGGGCACACGCTCGGCCTGCGGCACAACTTCAAGTCGAGCGGCATGCTTTCGTTGGCCGACGTCAACGAGCCGGAAAAGACCCGCGAAGCCGGCTTGACCGGATCGGTAATGGACTACGCGCCTGCCAACATCATGCCCAAGGGGGCCAAGCAAGGCGACTATTACTCGACCACCATCGGGCCTTACGATATGTGGGCCATCGAGTACGGCTATAAGCCGTTGTCGGGCGGAACCGAAGGCGAAGCGGCCGAACTCAAGAAGATCGCCTCGCGCGCCGCCGAACCCCAGTTGGCCTACGCCACCGATGAAGACACGCGGGGCATCGACCCCGATCCGCTCAGCAACCGCTGGGATCTTGGCTCCGACACGGTGGAATACGCCAAGAGCCGGGCCCAACTGGTCGGCGAGTTGTGGCCGACGGTGGTGGCCAAAGTCACGGCCGACGGCGACGGTTATCAACGGGCCCGGCAAGCCTTCGGCGTGTTGTTGGCCAAGTATGGGGAGGCGATGTTCGTGGCCGCGCGGCAAGTCGGCGGCATCTCCGTCCACCGCGACCACAAGGCCGACCCCAACGGCCGCCCGCCGTTCGTCGTCATTTCGGCGGCCAAGCAGCGCGAGGCCCTGGCGTTGATCGAAGACCAGGTTCTCAGCGATAAGCCGTTCAGCTTCCCGCCGGATCTTTACAATCAACTGGCCGCCACGCGCTGGTATCATTGGGGCAACGACATGCCGTTCCGCGTCGATTACGCCGTTCACGACGTGATCGGCATGTGGCAGGACCAAATCCTGTCGCAACTGCTCTCGTCGCTGACCTTGCAGCGGATGTACGACTCGGAACTGAAAGTGCCGGCCGATCAGGACGCGCTGACCACGGCGGAATTGATCTCGGGCCTGACGAATTCGGTGTTCGCCGAGGTCGGACAGCTCAAACCGGGCGAGTTCACCAACCGCAAGCCGGCCGTCAGCAGCTTGCGCCGCAACCTGCAGCGGCGCTACCTAAAGCGGCTGGCGTCGATCGCGATGGGCCGGACCAGCGCCCCCGACGATTGCCGCTCGGTGGCCAGCGCCGAGTTGACGGCGCTGGAGGGCAAAATCAAGGCGCTGTTGGCCAACGGCGAGTTGAAGCTCGATTCGTACAGCCGCGCGCACCTGGAAGACACGGCGGCCTCGGCCCGCAAGGTGCTCGACGCAAGGTTGAACTTGTTGACGCCCTAAAAACCAGTGCGTTATCCGAACGCGCACAGTGCGGCTTGGAAAGCCGTTCTCTTGCATCATGGCCGAAGTCTTTGTGCATTTGGCGATACGAGCGATCTGAATGTAAAGGTTCGGCGGAAAAAAGCAGGACCACAAGGAACTTCGTAGCATGAAGCTGATCGTGGCCGTCATTCAACCCACCAAGCTCGATCCGCTCCGCGAGGCGCTCGACAAAGTCGGCGTCACGCGGATGACGGTCTGCGACGCCCAGGGATACGCCCGGCAGCGCGGCCGCACGGAAATGTATCGCGGGCACGAGTACAAGACGAACTTGCTCCGCAAGATCGAGTTGGAGATCCTCGTCAACGACGACTTTCTCGACCGCACGATCGAGACCATTTTGAGCGTGGCCCGCACGGGCGGCGAAGGCGCGATCGGCGACGGCAAGATCTTCGTCATGCCCGCCGAGACCGTCGTCCGCATGAGCGATCGAATGCGCGGGCCGGAGGGCGTTTGACTCGAGCGCCAATGAATGCTGTGTTGCTGACTTCCGACTTGGCCTGCTCCTCGAAAGCGGCGGGCGCCGCGGCCCGCGCCGGCGCCGAGTTGACGACCGCCATGAGCGTCGCCGCGCTCTTGGACAAGGTTTCCGGTCAGGCGGTCGACTTGGTGATCCTCGATCTGACTATGCCCGGCCTTGACCCGCGGGAACTCGTGCCGCAATTGAGGGCCTTGCCCGTTCCGCCCGGCGCCGTGATGGCCTTCGGGCCTCACGTCCACGAAGCGCAGCTCGCCGCCGCCACGGACGCCGGCTGCGAGCTGGTAATCAGCCGCGGGCAGTTTCACGCTCAGCTCGACGAACTGCTGGGCAAGCCGGCTTAGGAACGGACGAAAAATAACTTCGTCCTATAAATCCCTCTCCCTCTGGGAGAGGTTAGGTGAGGGCCGGCAAAACGGGGAAGTTTTTTTCGTCCGTTCCTTAGCCCGCCGCGTCCGTGTCCGGCGGATGGCCGGTCCCGGAGGGCGGTTCGACCGGATCGGCGATCTCGTTCGGCTCTTCCTTGGCCGCGACGTGTACGCCGGCGGCGTCGGCGGCAAGCGGGGGCAGGCCATAGGCTGGCGCGGGGCTGTCGACGTTGATGTCGTCGATCTCCGTGCCGTCGTCGTCGTGACGCAACAACAGATAAATGGCGGTCGAAGCCGTCCAGAAATAGCTGTAGACGAAGCCCAGCGCCGCCAGCCGAATGCAGCCGTTCCAAAAGCCGATCAGCGACCAGCCCCACCGGCCGAGCGCCCCAGGGCCCGTTTCGGCTGCGCCGCTCAATTCGGCCATGCGGTCTTGCCCGGCGCCCCAGCTTGCGGCCCAGGCGGGAAGATAAGCGACCCAATCGGCGAAATGGCTGACGAACAGCCAGCCCAACCAGCCCAACAGGGAGACGACCGCGGCATAAAACAAATAATGCAGTGGGCGATGGTAGACGTAAGACCAGGCCCGGCTGAGGGCGTCGAAGCTATCGGTCCCTTCGGCGCTGATCGTGGGCCACATCAGCGGCCAGCCGAACAAGAGGGCCAACAGCAGCAAGGCCATGAAGAATCCCGCCAGCAGGGCCAGCGGCCACAAAATGCCGGCCAACAATGTTCCGGCGTCGAGCCGCATCACCAGGCCCAGCAGCCAGACGGGCGCCGCCGCCAGCGCCACGCCTAACAGCGGCAGCAATGGGGCGGCGAAATAACTGCCCCACTTGCTTGCGGCATAGCGCAGCGCGGCCCGCATGCCGATGTTCTCTTCGCGACCCAGTTGCAGCGCCGCCCGCCGCGTGATGGCGCCGCCGAACAAGGCCCAGACCGCCGCCGCCCATAAGCAGGCAAACAGCAAGAAGGCCAGGCCGGTCACTCCCAGTTCGGCGTTGAACAAACCCACGAAGGGCGCGCGCAACTGTTGCCAAGGACCAACAAACGGATTGCTGGGAAACTCGCCTAGGACCGGCGGGGCGTCTTGCCAGGCTTCGGCAAGCGGCAGGGGCGTCGTCGCCTGCGGCCCCTCCACCGGCGAAGCGTCGCTCCACGGGCAACTCTCGTAATACTTGATCCAATCGGCGAGCGGCTGTTCTTCGGTCCCCGAGAAGACGCGGGCCAGCAACCACCAGCCGAAAATCGTCGCCAACACCCCCGCCGAGCCGAGCGCCAACTGCCCGACCTGGGTGGCCGCCCGAAACGAGCGCACGAGCAGCAGCCACGGAAACACCTCGCGCCACACGATTTCTCGCACGCTGCCGCGGGACTCGGGCATCTCGGACTCCGGAAAACAAGGGCGTCTAAGCTGGAAGTGCAGGCATTATAGTCCGCCCGGAGGGGTTCGCAAGGAAGGGGGTTTCACGCCGCCGATGGCTCGGTCGGTGCATCGCATCAACCGCCCTTCTCCTTCGCCGCCGCCTCGGCGCGCTTGCTCATCTCTTCCGACGACACGTCCTCGACGTGCGTGGCGACGTGCCATGTGTGCCCGAACGGATCGGCCAGCGTCGCCGAGCGGTCGCCGTAGAACTGGTTTTGCAGGGGGCGCAAGATCTTGGCGCCCGCGGCGACGGCTTGCTCCGTCATCTGGTCGACGTTCTCGACGTAGAGCAAGATGCTCACCGGCGTTCCGCCGAGCGACTGCGGGCTACGCGCGCCCATCTCGGGAAACTCATCGGCCAGCATGATCGGCGAATCGCCGATCTTGAATTCGGCATGGCCGATCTTTCCGCCAGGGTGCTCCATGCGGAACAGTTCCTTCGCTCCGAAGGCCTGCTGATAGAAGGCCAGCGCCTTCGCGGCCCCGTTGACGATCAGGTAGGGCGTCACCGTGTGATAACCGTTGGGGATGGGCTTGACCGGCATGACAAGATCTCCGAAATGCGATTCAACCTAGAAATGCAAACCAGACGATCTCTCAAGCTACCCGCCGCGGCGGCGCGAGTCGAGCATCGCTCGCCCGCGAGGATCATTCCTCCTCGAACGACTCTTCATCTTCATCCTGCCGCTCGGCCGGCAGGCTGTATTCCTCGCCCAGCCAGCGGCCCAGATCGATGCGCCGGCAGCGGTCGCTGCAGAAGGGCATGGTTGGCGATTCGCTCGACTCGAATCGGCGATCGCAGACGGGACAGCGGACGATAGGCATGGCTTGGCGAGCGCACGGCGCCGGCACGGGTGGCGGAGAGGAGTTCACGGGCCGCAAATGGCCGCTGG
>DATNEC010000529.1:0-4139 GCA_035606815.1 Pirellulales bacterium | reverse complement strand
CCCCCTAGCACGTCGAAGGAGATATTGGACAACACGCTGGGGAACGTATAGCGATAGTCTTGAAACTCGTCCTGCCCTGGCACGGCGCTACCCTCGCGAACCATGTTTTTGCGGAGCCGCTTGCCGTCTTCGGTCTGGTAGCGGACTTCGACCAGCGACGGCACGACCAAGGGGAGCGTCGTCTCGGCCTGCACGAGGATTTCGAGATCGGTCCCGCGGGCGACGACCTTTTCACGCGCGTCGTTGTCGAAGCCTTCGATTCGCAGCCGCGTGTTGCGCGGCCACGGCTCGTCGGTCAGCGCCGCGAGCCGCTTGACGCCAAAGCGAAAAACGTCGGGCGCCGCCACGGCCAAGGCCGCCACCGACAGCACCAACGCCGCCGCCGCCGCCGCCGCCCGCCACAATGGCGCCGTGTTGAAGACCTCGCGCAAATCGACCTGTTCGGCGTGCGAAACCGCGTCGTCGAAGGTGTGGGCCAGCATCTCGCGCCCATGATCGGCGAGCGGTTCATCGCGTTCGCTCAATTCCACCGACGTCAGCAGGCTTTCCTCGAAACGGCCGAACCGCCGTTCGAGCAGCAAGGCCATGTTGCGGTCGCTCAGCCTGACCCACAGTCTCCGCAAGGTCAGACGGAACAGCACGATCGCGGCGGCCGCCGCGGATACGGCGAGCAGGGCCTTCCGCACCGCGGGCAACGGCTCGAAGAACCAATCGACGCCCAGACCCGCCCAGAACGCCAAGCCCAAGGCGGCCACGGTCGCCGCCAGCCCTTCCAGCCAGACGTAGCGGCGGATGCGGCCTCGCAGCGCGGCGAGCAAGCCGCGGATCGTCGGAGCGAGGCGGGGCGTGGGGGTCATAAGGGTGGTTGACGGTTGGTAATTAGTAGTTGTTGATTAGTGGTTTGGATCGGACGCGATTTTCCAGCGTCGCCCTCACCCCAGCCCTCTCCCAAAGGGAGAGGGAGCAATGCTATCTCCTGACTCCCATCTCCTGGAATCCTCGTCTGCTCATGCCAGCTTCATCAACCTTCGAATCAGCCATTCCAGACACAATAGCCCGCAAATCACGTACATTGTCGCCGAAGTGGCCCACAGCGGCGTGGGCTTGCCGACGGTCGTGATCGTTCGACTCTGGTCGCGCAGGACCTGCGGCAGCGACTTTGTTTTATCGTTCACCCCTAGCGCCGATTCGAGACCAATGTAGTAGATGCCACCGGTTTTCATCGCGATTCCGTTGAGCAAAGCGTCGTTGCGCTGCGGATGCTCGCGTTCCAGGTCGGGCACCTTGACCTGAATGCGGCGCGTGAGCAATTCGTTGTCACTTTCGGGCACGGGCAGTTCCAGACGATAGACGCCCTCTTTGTGCAAGGCGAACTGCCCGCGATATGTCCCTGCGCGCGAAGGATCGGCCGCCAACGCGACGGTTTCCAACGTGTTGTCGGGCAAGGTGACTTCCAGCGAGACCCGAGGCAGTTCCAGCGGCTCCAACCGCGAATTGCTGAGTTGGGCCCTCACGTCGACCGTTCCGCCCAGCAGATAACGATCCCGCTCGACCAGCAGCACGCCGCGATGCGAACCGCGAAGTAAACGACCTTGCGTAACATGGCGGACCAGCTTGGTGTAAAAGCGTTCGAAATAGGCCTCGTCATCCGCGCGGAGCCGCCACATCTCGCCGCTGCCGAGGTAAAACGCGCGGCCGGCGCCGTAAAACTGCCCGGCCAGGTAGACCGGCTGCTGGCCGCCGTCGGCGGCGCGCGGATCGGAAAACCGGCCGTAGACCGTGGCGCCGGGCTTGGGGCCGCGGACGGAGAAAAAGCCGAACACGCCCGGAAACTCGGCCCAGGCCCGCGCCGAGGAGGGACCGGAATCCTCGATCCAGAGAAACTCGGCTTCCAGACCGTCGCGTGTGAACTCGATCGGCCACGGCTCCTTCGAGCCGTAGCGGGAGTCGTCCAACAGCGAGAAACGCCGGTTGAATTCGACTGGATACAGGGCCCGAATCCGCGCGAGATTCGGATCTTGCGCGCAGCGGTCCGCGTAAATCGGTCCGGAAATCGCGATCAAACCGCCCGCCTGGTCGCCGACCCAGCGCTCGACAAGTTCCTGCTGCGCAGAAGACAGCACGCGCCAATCGGGATCGAAAGCCACGATCGCGTCGTAGGCGAACAGTTGCTCGCCGGTTTCGGGAAACTTCTCCAGGATCGAGTTGGCGTCCTGCGAGATGCCCTCGGCGCCGGTTTGCAGCAGCACGTCGACGATCACGTCCTTGTCGCGGCGCAACTGGTTGCGCAGGAATTGGTACTCGCGCGAGGGACCGCCCGCGAACAGCAAGACCTTGGTTTTGCGATCGACGACTTCGATGTCGACTTCCTGCTGATCGTCGCCTTGGTAGCGATCCTCCGACGGCGGCCGGACTTTCAAACGCAGCGTGCGGCGGCCGACCTCGTTGGGGACCAATTCGAACTTGACCGGCACGACCTCGCCGTCGCCGCCCAGAATAACTTGCTGTACGCCCTCGCTGACGCCTTGTTCGTTGGCCGCCGTGGCGCCGGTCCCCGCGCTGCGCGAAAACAACTCGACGCCAACCGTCTTGCCGGCCAGACCCTGGGCTTGCAGATAACCGGTGGCCACGTAGCGATCGCCCGGATAGGCGCGGGCCGGGGCTACGAAATCGCTGATCCGCACGTTCACCGGCTGCTCCAGCGAGCCAATGCCCACGGGGTAGATCGGAATCCGCGCTTCGCGGGCCAGTTCGACGGCCGTGGCAGGATCGAGGCCGGCATTCTGCTGGCCATCGGTGAACACGACCACGCCGGAGATCGGCCCGGCCCCGCGGTCGGTCTCGATCCACTGGCCCAGGGCCTGACCCAACCGCGTTTCCGCGCCGCGCGGCGACAGGCCCGCGAGCCAATCCATCTTTTCCTCGACGGCCGCGCTAGAGTCCTTTCCGCCGGCTGGCCCAGCCCGTTTTCTGTCGTGCTCCGCCGGCCGCTTGGCAAGCGACGCCAGACGCTGGGAATCTTGGTCGAATCGCACCACCTCGACATCGTGTTTCTCGCGCAATCGCCCCAGAAAGCCTCCTTGCTCCAGGGCGGCGACGATCTGCTGCAACCGATTCGGCCCGTCGGCTACCGACGACGAATCGTCATCGTCGAGCCCCATGCTCAGACTCGTATCGACGAGCAGCAACACTCGGGAATTCTGCACCTGGTCGATTTCGTTGCGCCACTGCGGCTCCAAGTAAACGATCAGCAAGCCGACGAAGGCCGCCATCCGCAAGACCGTCAACAAAACGCCGACCGGGCGGGGCAGTTCCACGCTGTCGCGGCGATACATCCAAATCACGTACAGCAAGATTGCGGCGCCGACGGCCAGCGGCGGCAGCCAATCGCCGGGCGATTGAATTCGCCCCCACTCGAACAATGCGCGCGGAATTCCGCTCGTCAGCGAGGCGCTTTCCGCAAAGAGTAAACCGCCGGCGAGCATCAGTGCGCAAGCTCCTTCGCCGGATGGTAACTGGCCGAGTACGCCAGGGCCTGCTCGCCCAGCAACATTGCCACGAGCAGGTACAAAATCCATTGGCTCAAGTTCGAGCCGGCCAGGTCGTGGGCGGCCGGTTGGAACGCATCGGCCTGGGCGTATTCATAACGCACGCCTTTGAGCCGCTCGGCCAGTTCCGCTCCGCCGACGGTCGAAAGATCGCCTTCGGCGGCATTGACGTTGAACGCCAAGTGGCGAATCTCGGGCTGGTTGTCGGTCGTCGTCAATTGCAACTCATAAATGCCGCTGGTCGTCGCGGCGGGGAACGAGGCCCGCAAGTTCGTCTGGCCCTCGGCGGGCGCGGCGCTGGCGACCAACGTACTCGGATCGGTCGCGGCGGCGCCGGCTGAATCAGCGGCTGGATCGGTGGGCTGACGTTCGCCGTTCGCATGGGCGCCATGATCGGCCGGCGTCATCAGCCGGACTTGCGGCTGATAGCGGCCGGGATCGAGTTCCAGTTCGATCGGCGCGCCGACCGAGCGGTTGGCGTCCAAGGTCGGATGGGCCGCCAGGCTGGCTTGCATCTCGAGCGCGGCGACCACGAAGCTTGGGTTGCGGCTCCAATTGTTCCATTGCGGCGCCGCAGTGGTCAGAATCGCC
>DATNEC010000523.1:0-13226 GCA_035606815.1 Pirellulales bacterium | reverse complement strand
TGATTCTCATTCGTGTTTTCGCTCTTTCGTGTTTTCGTGATTCTCACTTTACTCCGTTATCGATCCTCGACTCCTGACCCCTTCCGCGTATGGCCTGCAAGAAAACGCTCGATGTCGTGCTCATCAACCCGGCCAGCCGCGCGCAGGTTTACCAAAGCCTCGGCGCTCGACTGGCCGCCATCGAAAACCCGGTCTGGGCGGGCTTGATCGCGTCGTACGTGCGCCGACACGGGCTGAGCGTTGAGATCGTCGATGCCGAAGCGCTCGGATTGTCGGCGGAACAGACGGCCGAAGAAGTCCGGCAAATAGCTCCGGCTTTGGCCGCCGTTGTCGTGTATGGGCATCAACCGTCGGCCTCGACCCAGATCATGCCGGCCGCGGGCCGCGTTTGCCGAGCGATCAAAGCGGCCGATGCCGAGTTGCCGGTGCTGCTCGCCGGCGGGCACGTCGCCGCCCTGCCCGACCGGACGCTCGACGAAGAAGCGGCGGACTTCGTCGCCGCGGGCGAAGGCTTGCAGACGATCGTCGACTTGGTCGCGGCGTTGCGGTCGCCCGCGGCCGAACTGGCCAAGGTCCGCGGACTGTGGTATCGCGACGGGCATGCAATCGCTTCAACGCCCGCGGCGCCGCTCGTCAAGGATCTCGACCAGGAAATGCCGGGCATTGCCTGGGATTTGCTGCCCATGGACCGTTACCGGGCCCACAACTGGCACTGCTTTGGCGGCGCCGAGCGGCAGCCCTACGCCGCGATCTATACCACGCTCGGCTGTCCTTATCGCTGCTCGTTTTGCTGCATCCAGGCGCCGTTCAAGGCCGGCGAGCAAGCCGCCGGATACCAGCCGAGCGTCAACAGCTATCGCTACTGGTCGCCCGAGCGCGTGCTCGCGCAGATCGACGTGCTGGTCAATCGCTACGGCGTGCGGAACATCAAAATCGCCGACGAAATGTTCGTGCTCAACCGCCGCCACGTCTCGGCCATCTGCGACGGGCTGATCGAACGCGATTACGACCTGAACTTGTGGGCCTACGCCCGCGTCGATACGGTCAAAGAAGGAATGCTCGACAAGCTGAAGCGGGCCGGCTTCCAGTGGCTGGCCTTCGGCATCGAAGCCGCCAGCGACCATGTCCGGGCCGACGTCGACAAGCAGTTCGACCAGGACGAAATCTACGATACGCTGGGCAAGGTTCGAGACGCCGGCATCCACGTCATCGGCAACTACATCTTCGGGCTGCCCGAGGACGACCATGCCAGCATGCAGGCCACGCTCGATTTGGCGCTGGAATTGAACTGCGAGTTCGCCAACTTTTATTCGACGATGGCATATCCCGGTTCGCCACTGTACGTGGCGGCGTTGGAACACGGCTGGCCGCTGCCCGAGTCGTGGTCGGGGTATTCGCAGCATGCGATCGACTCGCAGCCCCTGCCGACCCGGCATTTGTCGGCCGACGAGGTGTTGCGGTTCCGCGACGAGGCGTTTCAGCGATATTTCAACGACCCCCGTTACCTGGCCTCGGTCGAAGCCAGGTTCGGCCCGGCCACCGTGCAGGACATTCGCGAAATGACCTCGCACCGCTTGCAGCGCCGGCAGTTTTCCGAAATGGGCAGTCCGCGTCTATTTAGCCACGGATGAAACACGGATCAAACACGGATTTTGGTCAAAGGAGCGCCGACAAAAGCCGACCTTTTCAAGCGGGCCAGCCGCCGCCACCACTGCTAGCCTGTTCGGAAAGGCGTCGCAGAATCTATCCGTGTTCAATCCGTGTTTCATCCGTGGCTCCCGCTTCCGTGGCTCGCATCTTTCAGTCGGCGCCGGGGCCTGCAGAAATCACCCCTCAAACGGACTTGTCCGAAACTTACGATTCCCTTAGATTGCCCCGCTGCACACGGGCGGCCGGAGGCCGCCGGCAGCTTCATGGAGGAATGCGTTCATGCCCACCAAGGTTCTCGTGACCGGCGGCGCCGGTTATCTCGGTTCGGTTCTCGTCCCGGCGCTGTTGGATGCGGGCCATCGCGTCTCGGTGCTCGATAACTTCATGTTCGCGCAGGACTCGCTGTTGGCCTGTTGCGCCAACCGCAATTTTTCGGTGCTGCGCGGCGACTGCCGCGACCCGGCGACGATCAAGCACGCGATCAAAGACGCCGACGTCATTATTCCGCTGGCCGCCATCGTCGGGGCGCCGGCCTGCCAGGCCGATCAGACCGCCACCCGAAGCACGAACCTCGATGCGATCAAATTGCTGCTGGAGCTTCGTTCGCCCCAGCAGAAGGTGATTTATCCGACCACGAACAGCGGCTACGGCATCGGCGAAAAAGGCAAGTTCTGCACCGAGGAGACTCCGCTGCGGCCGATTTCGCTGTACGGCGTCACCAAGGTCGAGGCCGAACAGGCCGTGCTCGACGCCGGCCACTCGCTGACGTTCCGCCTGGCCACCGTGTTCGGCATGTCGCCGCGGATGCGGATCGATCTGCTGGTCAACGACTTCGTCTATCGGGCCGTGAACGACCGCACGGTGGTGGTCTTCGAGGGGCACGCCAAGCGCAACTACATCCACGTCCGCGACGTGGCCCGCGTGTTCCTGCACGCCTTGAACAACTTCTCGACGATGCAGGGCCAGCCGTACAACGTCGGGCTGAGCGACGCCAACCTGTCGAAGCTGGAACTATGCGCCAAGATCAAAGCCCACGTTCCCGGCTTCGTGTATCTCGAGGCCCCGGTGGGCGAAGATCCGGACAAGCGCGATTACATCGTCTCGAACGCCAAGATCGAGCGGGCCGGCTTCCGCCCGGCCTACCCGTTGGACGACGGCATTCAGGAGTTGATGAAGGGCTACACCGTGATCCGCAATTGCCGCTACGGCAACGTGGGATAAGGCTTTTCGGCACGCGAGAATCTGCGAGAGGACGGCCTTGAAGCGCAAATTCGTCATCCTGAACAACGGCCTCCGCGATCATCGGGGACACTATTTCGAGACGTCGATCTCGATCGCCGAGGCCGCGCGCCGCGCCGGTCTGCACCCCGTTCTCGCCACCCACGTCGATTGCCGCACCGATTTGCTGCCGGCCTGGCTCGAAACCTATCCGATCTTCTGCACCGACCATTGGATGTCGGAGCCGCCGGCGGCGCCGCCCGACTTGAACGGAGTCGCGCTCGATCCCTATGCTTGCCCCGCCGAGGCCGCTCCGAGCTTGGCCTCGCGCTTGCTGCGGCGGTCTTGGTGGGCCTGCCGCAAAGCGGCCTGGCTCGCCGAGCGGTCGGTCTATTATCTGCTGCCGCCGCTGGTTTACGACGGCCTCGAATTGGCGGCGCGGCTGGGAATTCCGCGAATCTTGCGTCCGGAGCCTCGAGCCCGCGTGACGGGCAGAGCGCGGCAGATCATGCACCGGTTGAAACACGGCGCCGCCGCCCCGCCGCTGCACTTTGGCTCCTGTTTGCCCGAGACGGCCCGCAGTCTCGGCCATCCCTTCGAGCGGCCTTTCACGAGCCGGGCGTTGCAGGCGCTGCAACCGTTGAACCTGGCCGGCGAACTCGAACACGCCTTGATCTTCAAGCGCGATTTGGAGCGGCTGCTGGCGATCGCCGGCGTCGGCCCGGAAGATCATGTCCTGCTGGGCACGGCGCACGCGCGAGAGTTGTCGGCCGTGCAGCATGTCGCCCGGCGGCTTGCCGAGCGCTGCCCGACGTTTCATCTCGAATTTCGGCATCCGCTGTTCCAAACCGAGGCGGTTCAGGAAGAACTCGAGCATTCGCCGAACGTCCGCATGCAGCGGGCCTTCTTTTCGCTGTATCAGGCGAATGGTCCGACCGAGCGAATCAAGTTCTACACCGACACGGAAGAGTTGGCTCGCGACTATGGGAGGCTCGCCAAGGCGCCGTTCGGAGTGCTGCCGATTCCCTTCCGGTCGGAACTGATCGCCACGCCGCGGATGCCGGCCCAGGCGTTGCGGCTGGCCTATATTGGTGAAGCGCGCGACGAAAAGGGCTTTCCTTGGCTGCCCGAGTTGATCGATCGGCTGATGGAAGACTACGTGCGTCCCGGCCGCGTCCGCTTTCTGTTGCAAGCCAATGTCAGCGCTCCGCAATACAATCCGCTGAGCGCTGAAACGCTCGACAAGTTCCGCCGTTATCCGCGCGAGCAGGTGGAATTGTTCGGGGCCGACGCGCCGCTTTCGCCCGACGAATACTATGCGTTGGTCTCGAGGGCTGACGTCGTGCTGTTGCCCTACGACCGCAACCGCTA
Source organism: Pirellulales bacterium (assembly GCA_035606815.1). Taxonomy (GTDB): domain Bacteria; phylum Planctomycetota; class Planctomycetia; order Pirellulales; family JAICIG01; genus JAICIG01. The sequence goes on along the minus strand of DATNEC010000523.1, from coordinate 8,987 downwards.
CCGCGCGTGCAGTTCCGGCACTCTGGCCGAAGCGATCGCCGGCGGGCGGCCGGTCGTCGTTCCGGCAAGCAGTTGGATGTCGTCGCAGATCCCATTGGGTGCCGGCGAAACCTTTCACGACTTCGAGTCGTTCGTGGAGGCCGTCAAGCGGCTCGTAAATGACTACGACGCCTACCGCGCCAAGGCCCAGACATGCCGCGCCGAGTGGGTCGCCCGCCACGCGCCCGATCGCCTAGTGGCGGCGCTGACGGGCGAGGAGCCGCAAGGCGCCGTAGCGGAAATAAGAATCGCCGCTTGAAGTAGCTCCGTGGCCGAGGGTCGGCTGGCATTTTTTCCTTTGAGCATCTGACGGCGGCGATTGTCGCCTTTCGCTGGAGCGAAAGGACGTTCTCTCGCCCCAGCGAAAGACGATCAACTCCACCCGACATTGCCGCGCCGATCGATTGCCGGCATTTGTCGTTCCCAACTCCGGCGGATTTGCGGTAGGCTCCCAAGTATCGGTTTACACCGATCCGTCCGGCGTTCAAGAAGTATTCGGTTTGGCGGCAACCGGACAACTTCTCGATGAAGAGTGGACGGCGAGTTGGTGGACTCAGTGGCCCCTCGGCTAGCTTCGCCAAACAGCCTCTTTGAACAATTTCGCGGCGGCGCGACCTGACGCCGCCGTGAGATATGTTGGCAGGCGACAGCCCAGCACGTTAGGCGGCTTTCCGGCAAATCATCCAGTTCTGGAACGACCGCTGTGGAGGCGGAGCGACGTCCAGAACGTCGAGGTAACGGCCCCAGAACGAGCGGGCGACTTCCTCCTTCCAGAATACCTGGCTGCAAGAGGCATCGCCGAAGTAGAGAAAATCGACATCCATTCGCTCCTTTTGCAGCATCTCGGCGGAATGGGCCTGCTGGATCCACTGCTCGGTTCGGTTCTTGAAATAAAATTCCCAGGCATGCTCGGCGTGAATCGTTTGCAGCAATAGCCCGTTAGGCTTCAGAACTCGTTTGAGTTCAAGCAGCCAAGCGTCCCAAAGGTACTTGATGTGCGTGAAAACGCTGATGCCGTAGATGAAATCCACGCTGGCGTCGGGAAAAGGCAGATGAGGCATCGTCGAACAGGCAGAAACTTGAAAATGTGAAGGCAGGTGGTATCGCATCCACTCGATCGGTCGGGCCTGGATATCCAGCCCCCAGAGTTTCCAGCCGCGCTCGCGTCGTTCGGCATCGAAATGACGTAAAACCCTGCCGGAGGAGCAGCCGAAATCGAGAATCGTGCAGTGTTCGAGTTCGGTGGCGTGCCGGCGGATGTGCCCCATGATGTAGTCGTGGTCGTACTTGCCCCAGGCGAGATAGTCCGCAGCATCGTTCGGGCAATATCCCATCCGGTCGGCCGGGGCCGGCACGGGAAGCTCTTCGCCCGCGACCGATGTCGGCGGCTCGAAAGCAACGGGATAGGTGTTCGCTTCGTAATCGAGGGGCTGGTGGAACTGAAAACGCGGCAAGACCGTGTATTCGGCGCGCACGCGCTGCAGCACGGCATCGGAGAGCATCTGGTAATCGGACTGGACCTGATGCACGATCTCTTTGGAGATGGCGCTGCACTCGCTGCGAACCTGTTGCGACACGCGTTCGGCGAGCCGTTGTTGGACCTGATCTACGCGCAACACGTGCTTCACCGCGCTTCGAAGACTCGCCATGCTTGGATCTCGCAAGAAAGAAATCGACGGAACTGGAGCTAGAGGAAAAGGTCTCTACCATCGGCGCCCATTCTCGGCAAGGCCAGTGAGCTCGGATCGCCGCGTTGCCGCCATCGGTCTTGTGCAATTTGCGGCATTCTTTTAGAGTCTCCGGCCGATCTTCGGAAGATTATAAATCGCAGCGATGCGGCTCCGCTCTTCGCGTCGCCCGTCTGGTACAAGCAGTGGATGATCGTCGATGAAAGTGCTGCTAGCTGATTTCGACCTGTTCGCCACGACCGGCGGCGGCCAGACGTTTTACCGATCGGTGATCGAAGCCAACCCGGCAATCCAATTTTTTTATCTTTCCGTCAGCGAGCCCTCCAATGCGGTCCGTCCGGCCAATGCTCGGCCCATTCCGTTCCGCGAGCGATATGCCCTCGGCGCTTGGGACGGTTACTGCGACGTGGCGCCTCCTCGCTGGCTGCTGCCCGCATTCGTCCGCGCCAACAACGTCGCGCATTCGGCGATCGGTCACGAATTCGACGTCGTCGATTTGCCCGACTACGAACAATTCGGAACCTTCCTGCGACCGGCGCTCGCGCATCACGGGGTGCGACACGGGCGAATCGCCTTGTCGCTGCACGGCCGAATCTCGACCTCCATCGGCTTGAACTGGGGAACGGAGGGACCGCCCCCTCGCGAGATCGAAGCGATGGAGGACTTGCAATTTCAGTCGGTCGATTTGCGGTATGGATTGAGCCACTCGTATCTTGACGAGTGGAAGTCGAAATATGACATCGACTCTCACTATCTCAGTCCCTGGCGCTTTCTCAAGACTTCGAGTCCGACTCGCACGGAACCTTCGGGAGAGCCGCCCAACTTACAGCTCATTGGCCGCACCGAGAAACGCAAGGGCCCCGACTTGTTCATCGACTTGGCGGTTTGGCTGCCGCGAGACAGCTACCATAAGGCTTTCATCGTCGGGCCGCAGGATTGGGACGCTCGGGGCGTCGGGTCGAACGACCACCTGCGCGCAATGATGAAAAATCGGGGCTGCGCCGACGCGGTCGCATTGCTGCCCTCGGCCAATCGCTACGACCTGGAAAGGCTGTTCGCCTCGCGGGCCCTCACGTGCCTGCCCTCGCGATACGACACCTTCAATCTCGTGGCGATCGAGTCCTTGCTGGCCGGTTGCCCCGCGGCGGTCGGCAGTGGGGCCGGCGTGTGCCGCTTCTTGGAGGAATCGCTGCCCGACGTGCCGTTCATCAAGATCGAGATCGACGATTGGCGTGCGTGCCTACCGCGAATCCAAGAAGTTCTGGGCGATTACGACGCTTACCGCGATCGCCTTGTCGATCGAGTGCAAGCGGCCAGCCGAGTCGCCCTCGGCCCCGAGCTGCCGGAGATCTATCGCAGCCAACCCGTCGTCGTGCGCTCCGTCCGGGCCGAAGCAGACGAATGGTATCGGAGGTTAATGCACTGCCAAGTCGAAGCGGCCGGCAATCCAGTCGCCCATGACTGGAAGACGGCCGCCAAGCGGTTGGTCAAATCGCGCACGACCCCGGAGTTTCGCCGCCGACTGCGCTCGCTGCATCCGCGGCGCGCCGCGGCCGCCGCCAAGTCGGCTTTGAAGCAGCGGCTCCGCGGCACATTGTTACACGGCCCCCTGGCGACCGGGCACTCGCTCACCCAAGCCGAGTCGTTTCTGGCGAGCTATCGGCACATCCATCATTCGAGCGAGCGGACCGACGCCGATCTGCATGCCAAGGCGCGATGCTACGGAGAGTTGATCTCGCGGTTCCGCGCGGATCGCAGCCGATTGTGGCGCGAACTGGCGCGAATCGAATCACTGCGGGACGACCCTTTGGCCGCGGCGACGTACCGCCTGAGAGCGATGCGGTTGGCGGGGACCGACCGATTTCACGATCTGCCTGACGTGACCTCGACGCTCGATCAGCACGGATATCATCGCGAGGCCGTCGTGGCCGATGCAATGTTCGGAGAACATCAAGACCGGGAAGATCGCTGCGGCCGCTTGCTGCATGCTGCCCTCGAAAACGGCCGTCAGATTCCGGAATTCGACTACGAACGAATCGACGACCGCCGCCCGGGCGAGCGGCGCGTTCGCGTATCGATCATCGTTTCGCTCTATGACGCCGCAGACAAATTACCCGTGTTTTTGCGCGCGTTGGGCCTGCAAACCCTGCTGCGCGCGGGCGAGGGCGAGATCGTGTTGATCGATAGCGGCTCCCCCGGCGACGAGTACGCGGTGTTTCGACGGATGGCCGACGACTTGAAAATTCCGACCGTGTATGCGCGGTCTGCCGCAAGGGAATCGATTCAAAGTGCGTGGAACCGTGGCATTACGTTGGCCCGCGGCCAATACCTGAGCTTTCTCGGCGTCGACGAAGGCATTGTACCGGCGACGCTTGAGATTCTTGCTCGGGAACTCGACGCCGATCCCACGCTCGATTGGGTACAGGCCAACAGCCTTGTGACCAACGTCAACGAGCGCGGCCAATGGCTGAGCGACATCATGACCTACGATCGCCAGGGTTATCGTCAGTCGCTGGTTTATCTTGAAACTTGTTATCTCTCCTGGGTCGGCGCCCTTTATCGCAAAAACATCCATGATCGTTGCGGATTTTACGATCCCAGTTTTCGCGCCGCGGGGGATACCGAGTTCAAGAACCGCGTACTGCCGTTCATCAAGACGAAGGCCATTCCGCAAACCCTCGGGGTGTTTTGGAATTATCCGTCGGGTCAGACCACGTGCAGTCCCCGCGCGGAAATCGAGGATCTCCGGGCTTGGTACTTGCACCGCACGTTGGCCGGCGTGCGCTACGCATTCGGAGAGCGCGATCCGGCCGAGGCTGAGGAGTTGCTCTATGCGACGTTGCGCTATCGAAAGTCGTATTGCCAACACTGGAGCACCGACGCCGAGTACGGTCACAACATAGCGATGTTTTTGCACGAGAAGCAGCCGCAGGGATCCGAGAAATTGCTGCTCGGCGGGTTGGCGAATCTGCTCGCGACTTATCGATCGCTCGACTATTTGCCGAACGTCACCGCGGCGTCGCTCGCTTGGTCGCTCTCGCGCGCGTTCTATGTGGCCCAGAGGGCGGCCCGGCAGCATTACGAACTGAGCGGCGAACGGGTCCGCCCGGCTTATCAGGTGTTCAACGACAACCGCCACGAGCAGCACACGCAACTTTGGGGAAAGGCGGCTTGAGAGTTTTCAGTGCTACGACAATCCAAAATCCAAAATCCAAAATCCAAAATGATTTGTCGCGTCTGTGATTCAACCGATCTGGAATTGGCCGTCGATCTAGGCTCGCAGCCGTGGTGCAACCACTTCTTGCGCGCCGACGAGATCGGCGCCGAGCCGATGTATCCGCTGCGCGTCGTCTACTGCCGCCGCTGCTCGACCGTGCAACTGGACTACACCGTCAAAAAAGAGATCATGTTCGGCGACCACACCTATCTCTCGGGCGTGACCCGCTCGTTGAGCGATCATTTCCGCAAGGTGGCCGCCGAAGTGGACGAACGTTTCGACCAATCCGACAACCAGGCGCGGCCCGGCAAGAAATCCAAGAGCGTGCTCGATATCGGCTCGAACGACGGCACGCAATTAAAACACTTTCAACAGCTTGGCTACGACGTGTTGGGCGTCGAATCGTCGAAGCGAACTGCCGAAATCGCCAATCAGGCCGGCGTTCCGACGCTGAATGAGTTCTTCAATCTCCAACTCGTCCGACGCCTGGATCGCAAGTTCGACGTCGTCAATGCTTCCGGCGTGTTCTTCCATCTCGAAGAGCTGCACTCCGTGACCGATGGCATCCGCGAGTGTCTGACCGACGACGGCGTGTTCGTCGTGCAGTTTCTCTACATGAAACAGATCGTCGAGAACCTGGCCTTCGATCAGATCTATCACGAGCACCTGTTGTATTACAACCTGGCGACGATCGAAGTGCTGCTGGCTCGCCACGGGCTGTCGATGTTCGACGCCTATGTCTCGCCGATCCACGGCGGCTCCGTCATCGGTTTCGTCACCCATCGCGGACGCCGCCCACCGACCGAACGGCTGGACCGTCTGCGCGCCGCCGAGGCGGCCAGCCGCAGCAACGATCTGGCGACCTACCTGGAATTCGCCCGCCGCATCGAGCAGATGAAAACCGAAAACCTGGCCTATCTCGACGAGGCAAAGCGGCTGGGCAAAACCATCTTCGGCATGGGGGCGCCCGTCAAAGGCAACACGCTCTTGAATTACTTCGGCATCGGCAAGCAGTATCTCGATTGCCTGGTGGAAAAGAACGAACTGCGTCGCGGGCTGTTCTCGCCGGGCCAACACCTGCCGATCGCGATCGAACGCGAACTGGCCGCCGCGCCCGATATCTATTACGTGCTGGCCTGGAATTTCAAGCAAGAGATTTTGGCCAACAATCGGCGCCTGATCGAGCAAGGGGTCGAATTCTTCTTCCCCGTCAATCCGAAGGAAGTTTGCGTATGAAGGTCTTGGTCACCGGAGCGACGGGATTCTTGGGGACCGCGTTGGCGGCGAGCTTGGAAGCGGAAGGCCATCAAGTCGCCCGGCTGGGAAGCCGCAATTGCGATTTGACCAGGGCCGCGTCGCTCTCGGCGTTCGATGGCGTCCGTTACGATCAAATCTATCATCTGGCCGCTTGGACGCAGGCCGGCGATTTCTGCCTGTCGCATCCGGGCGAGCAATGGGTCATCAACCAGCAAATCAACACCAACGTGCTCGCCTGGTGGCGCGACTCGCAGCCGCAAGCCAAGCTGATCGCGATGGGCACGAGTTGCTCTTACTCGCCGAATCTCGAACTGGTCGAGGAAAACTACCTCGATGGGACGCCGATCGACAGCTTGTTCACTTACGCCATGACCAAGCGGATGCTGTATGCCGGATTATTGGCCCTTTCCCGTCAATTCGGCCTGAAGCATTTGTGTCTCGTCCCTTCGACGTTGTACGGCCCTGGCTACCATACCGACGGCCGGCAAATGCACTTCATCTTCGACCTGATTCGCAAGATCATCCGCGGCAAGCTGTATGGCGAGCCGGTTGTATTGTGGGGCGACGGCCGCCAGGCCCGCGAGCTAGTTTACGTCAATGATTTCGTCGCGGCGGCCACGCAACTGGCGGCGGGAGTGGACAACGAACTGGTCAACATCGGCGCCGGGCAGGAGCATAGCATTCGCCATTTCGCCGCGCTGATCTGTGAAGAGGTCGGTTACGACTTCGAGCGGATCGAATTCGATACGTCGCGCTACGTTGGAGCGAAATCCAAGTGCTTGTCGGTAGCCAAGCTCGCTCGGCTGCTGCCGGGCTTTTCGCGCACGCCGCTGGACGCCGGACTGAAAACGACTATCGAGTGGTTCTGGTCGCAACGTGAAAAACTCTTCCCCGAGACCGAGGCGGAGCACGCGGCGGCATGAGCGCGCAGGGGCGATTCATTCTGATCGATCATTCGCTCGTCGATTACGCGGGACACCACTACGAATACGCGCGGGCCGTGCTCGACGCGGCGGCCGAAGCGGGTTACGAGCCGGTGTTGGCGGCGAACCGGCGGTTTCGCTGCGAAACCCGTGAAGCTTGGCCGATTGTTCCCGCCTTCAAGTACGGCGTCTGGCTGCACCAAGGGGCGCCTGCCTGGCAAATCGCCCTGTGGCGCGCGTGGAAAGCAGTCCAACGCGGTGAGGAATGTCGCTTTTCGCTCCGCGAAAAGACGTCTTTTCGCGGAGCGAAAAGCGACATTGGCTTTGGCGACGAGAGCGAAATGCGCCTTCACGAACGCGGCTTCGCGCGGGCAAGATTCAAGGCCGCGCGGCAGCGGCGATTCATTCGCGACACGGCGAATTTGCTCGATCGGCTGGCCGTCACCGGCGACGATCTGATTTTCGCACCGACCTTGTCGCTTGCGGAACTCGAATCGCTCGGGGAACTAGGGAGAACGGCGCCTCGGGCCTGCCGTCCCTTCTGGCACCTGCTGTTCCGGCGCCCGCTCGGTCGCCTTTCGCTCCGCGAAAGGGCGCTCTTTCGCTCCGCGAAAGATGCCTTAGGCGCCTGCCGCTTCTGGACGGACAGCGAAGAGTTGACGGCCGAATACCGCCGCGCGACGGACTGCTCGTTCGGCACGCTGCCGATTCCACACACGGCGCCGCCCGGCTATGCCGCGCGCGAACCGGCGCCGCTACGAATCCTTTACTTGGGCGACGCTCGCTTGGAAAAGGGCTTTCACCATCTGCCGGCGCTGGTCCGATCGCTGACGGACGACGACTCCGCTCGCCGGCAATTCGAGTTCTACATTCAGTCGCATTCGACTTCGCCCATCGAAGAGCCTGAAATCACCTCGGGGAGGACCGAGTTGGCTCGTCTTGCGGACCGCGGCGTCATCACGCTTTTCGACGTTCCCGTGGCTCCGGCGCAGTATCGAGAGCTGTTGGCTTCCGGACATCTGGCCGTGCTGCCCTACGACCCACGGGCCTATGCTGCGCGCAGCTCCGGCGTGTTCGCCGAAGCCGTGGCCGCGGGCATTCCGACGGTCGTGCCCGCCGGAACGTGGATGGCGCGGCGGACGCCCGCGGGCGCCGGACTGCCGTTTCACAAGGTTGAAGAAGTCCCGATGCTCATTCAAACGATTGCGGCCGATTACCGGAACTATGCCAGCCGTGCTCGGAGCGCCGCCGAAGATTGGCGCCAGCGGCACAATGCCGAGCGGCTCGTCTCGCTGTTGCAGGAGGCGGGCGGCGAACCGATCGGAGAGGCGCCTTCCAGATCAATTACACGCCTCAGCCTGTCTCTTGCTTGACGGATCGAACGCATGAGTTCCACCCCCTGCGCCATCCTGCTCGCTGGCGGACGCGGCACGCGGATCAGCCATCTGCGACCCGACGTGCCCAAGCCGATGATTCCGGCCGGCGGGCGCCCATTCATCGAATGGGTCATTCGCAATTTCCAAAGCCAAGGCGTGCGGCGGTTCGTCGTCTCGCTGGGCCACTTGGCCGAAGTCGCCGAAGCCTACTTTCGCGAACGTCAGACCGATGGATTGTCGATAAACACCGTGCGAGAAACCGAACCGCTCGGCACGGGCGGGGGGTTCCTGTTCGCCGCGCAAGCCGCCGGCGACGCCGATCCGCTGCTGCTGGCCAACGGCGATTCGTTGGCGCTGGCCGATTTGACGGGCGTTTGGAAGCTCTTGGAAGATCCGGCGGTCGACGGAGTCGTCGTCGGTTTGGAAGTCGACGACGCGGCCCGCTATGGCGGCTTGGAAGTCGACCGGGCCGGGCGGCTGCTGCGGT
>DATNEC010000507.1:0-7206 GCA_035606815.1 Pirellulales bacterium | reverse complement strand
TCTTCAGCCTGGGCAGGGCCTGCTGCAACTGCTTCATCCCTTCGGCGGTGGCCTTGGTCAGCTTGAGCGTCAGTTCCTTGAGCTGCGTCAGGCCGTAGAGGCTCTTCAGGCCGGCGTCGGTGATCGCCGTGTCCTCGAGATTGAGGACTTGCAGCTTCGCCAGGCCCGCGAGCGAAGACAGGCCGGCATCGGTGACATGGGTGTGCCAAAGCTCGAGCCGCTCCAGGTTCTTGAGATCTTTCAACGGCGCCAGGGCGGAGTCGTTGACTTGGGTCTCGTTCAGGTCGAGCCGGGCCAGGTTCGGCATTTTGGCGACATGGACAAGGCACTTGCCTGACAGCGGAATATCGCGCAGCGAAAGTTGCTTGAGCTTGGGAAAGCCTGCCAGGATGTCGAGGCCCTCGTCGCTGACTCCCGAGCAGCGCATCAGGTGGAACTCGTCGAGATTCGAGAGATCTTTGAGCAGTTGCAGTCCCGAGTCGTCGATCGACGTGTCCTCGAGCGTCAGCCCCTTGAGCTTCCTGAGCTGCGCGACGTATTTCAAACCGGAATCGGAGACGCCGGGATTGCGCAGCTTGAGGCGTTCGAGGTTCGGCAAGCCGGCGAGGGCTTTCAAGCCTGCATCGGAGATGCGGGCGCAGCCGCGCAAATCGAGCAGCCGCAGCTTGGTCAGCCCGGCGATGTTGTTCAGTCCGGCGTCGCTGGTGCGCGTATACAATAAGTGCAATTGTTCGAGATGGGGGAATTCATGCACGAGGGTCAGCCCCTTGTCGGAAACCCCCGAGCGGCGCAGGTTGATCGACTTCAGGTTTTTGAGCAACGTGAGCTGCTTCAGCCCGTCGTCGTCGACGCCCGTGTTTTCGAGCGTCAGATCGGTGAGTTGCACGAGCGGCGCCACGGCGGCCATGCCGGCGTCGGAGATGTCAGGCCCCCACAACCGCAGCTTCGTGAGCTGTTTGAACGCCGCGAGATGCTTGAGATCGGCGTCGCGGCCGCCGCAGTCGCCCAAATCGACGGCCGTCACGTGTTGGGCGGCGTCGTAGGTCAGTTTTCCGCCGAGGCCCTCGACCCATTGGATGGCCGCGGCTTCCGGTTCGGCGACCGCCAGGGCCGCGCTTAATAGAGTCGTTGAGATCGCCCAGAACGTCATGATGTTTGATTGGATGGGTTTAGGTGGGAGTTCAAAGCCGTTCCCGAACAGCCGCTTTCGAGCCATGCCGGGAAGAACTTTTAGAGTAATCGCATCCGGCGCCGAACGCAAACGGCCCCGATCGCCGATTGAAACTCGCGGCTGGGCCGACTACGATCACCATCCGCCCGGAGCGTGATTGCTTTCACTAGATGTGCGACGCATGCAGCAAGACCCTTGGGAATTTTGGATTGACGTCGGCGGCACGTTCACCGATTGCTTCGCCAAACGACCGGATGGCACGCTGACGCGCCACAAGCTGCTTAGCTCGGGCGTAACCAAAGGGGCGGTCCAGCTAGGCTCCCACCGCGGCGAAATCATCGACGCCGCGCGCTCGACCGACCCGCAAGGTTTTTGGAACGGCTGCCGAATCGAGCTGCTCGACGCCGAGGGGCGCCTGGCGGCCGGCGCGCAAGTCGCCGAATTCGACCGGGCGGCGGGCAAGCTGACATTGGCTGCGCCGCTGGCGGTCGAGCCCCGCCCCGGGCAACGATATGAACTGACCACGGGCGAAGAGGCGCCGGTCGTCGCCATCCGCCATCTGCTCGGCCTGCCGCGCGATGAGCCGATTCCGCAGGTCACGGTGCGGCTGGGCACGACGCGCGGCACCAATGCGCTGCTCACGCGGCGCGGCGCCAAGACGGCGCTCGTCACCACGCGCGGCTTCGGCGACATCCTCTCGATCGGCTATCAGAACCGCCCCAAACTGTTCGAGTTGAACATTCGCAAGCCGCAGCCGCTATTCGCCGCGGTCGTCGAAATCGACGAGCGGATCACGCCGCGCGGCGAAGTGCTGATGGCGCCCGATCCGGCGGTCGTCCGCGAACAGCTTGCGGCGCTCAAGTCGCAAGGCATCGAATCGCTGGCCATCTGCCTGCTCAACGCCTTCGAGCGCGCCGAGCACGAACAACTGGTCGCCCAGGCGGCGCGCGAGGCGGGTTTCGACGAGATCAGCGTCAGCAGCCAAGTGGCGCCTTTGATCAAAATCGTCGCGCGCGGCGATACGACGGTGATGGACGCCTATTTGAACCCGATCTTGCGGGCCTACGTGGCGGAGTTGCAGCAGGCCCTGGGCGCGGGCGAATTGCGGATCATGACCTCGGCGGGCGGGTTGGTCGATGCGGCCCGCTTCGTCGGCAAGGACAGCATCCTTTCCGGACCGGCCGGCGGCGTGGTCGGCTTTTCTCGCGTGGCTCAGCAAGCCGGGTTCCGCCGCGCGATCGGTTTCGACATGGGAGGAACCAGCACCGACGTGGCCCGCTTCGACGGCCGCTACGAACTGGAATACGAAACCGAGAAGGCGGGCGTGCGCGTGGTGGCGCCGATGCTCTCCATCGAAACCGTGGCGGCCGGCGGCGGCTCGATCTGCGGCTTTGACGGCGTGAAGCTCGTCGTCGGCCCCGACAGCGCCGGCGCCGATCCTGGACCGGCCTGCTATGGCCGCGGCGGGCCGCTGGCCGTGACCGATCTGAACTTTTTTCTCGGCAAGCTGCTTCCCGAGCATTTTCCATTTCCGCTCGATCGCAAGGCGGTCGAGGTCCGGTTGGCCAAGCTGGCCGGCGAAGTCGCCGCCGCGACCGGGCGGCGTTATTCGCCCATCGAACTGTGCGACGGCTTTTTGCAGGTCGCCAACTCGAACATGGTCAAGGCGATCCAGTCGATCTCGGTGGCCAAAGGCTGCGACCCGCGCGACTATGTCTTGGTCGCTTTCGGCGGCGCCGCGGGTCAGCACGCTTGCGCCGTCGCTCGCGAGTTGCGCATGCCGCGGGTGCTGATACACCCAGACGCCAGTTTACTCAGCGCCTACGGCATCGGCCTGGCCGACGTCGTGCGGCATCGGGCGGCCGGCGTCTATCGGCCGTATTCGGAAGAGGCCGTCGCCGAGTTGGGCGGCGAGATCGAGCGGCTGGCCGCCGAAGCCCGCCAAGAAGTGGCGGCCGAAGGCATTTTGGCGGAGCGGATCACGGCGCGGCCGTCGCTCGACCTGCGGTATGCCGGCCTGGACGCCTATCTGACGATCGCCGCGCCTGAACGCGGCAGCTATGCCGAGGCCTATGCCGCCGAGCACGAACGGCTCTATGGCTACCGGCACGACGCCCGTCCGCTGGAGATCGTCGCCGTGCGTGTCGAAGTCGTCGGCCGCACGGCCGGTTATGACCCTCCCGCGCACGAAGTCGTCCAGCGCACGCCGGCGCCCGAAAGGCAGATCGCCTGCCACTTCGACGCCGCGGAATGCCCAACCGACGTCTATGCGCGCGACGCGCTGCGGCCCGGCGACCGCCTGCACGGGCCGGCGATCATTTACGAAGATCTTTCGACGACGATCGTCGATGCCGGCTGGAGGGCCGAAGTGCTGGCGCGCGGCGAATTGCTGCTCTCCGACGAAGGGCGCGGCGCGGCCCGCGAGATCTCAACCGAGGCCGATCCGGTGATGCTCGAGATTTTCAACAACCAGTTCGCCGGCATCGCCGAGCAGATGGGCATTACGCTGCGCAACACGTCGAGCAGCGTGAACGTCAAGGAGCGGCTCGATTTCAGTTGCGCGATCTTTACTCCCTCGGGCGATCTGGTGGTCAACGCGCCGCACATTCCGGTGCATCTGGGAGCGATGGGCGAGACGGTCAAGCACGTTCTGGCCGACAACCCGCGGATTGCCGCGGGCGACGTGTTCGTGAGCAACGATCCGTACCGCGGCGGCTCGCACCTTCCGGACGTGACGGTCGTCACGCCGGTCCACGACGCGGCCGGCGAGCGAATTCTGTTCTTCACGGCCAGCCGGGCGCACCACGCGGAAATCGGCGGCATTCGCCCCGGCTCGATGCCCCCCTTCTCGCGCAACCTGGCCGAAGAAGGCGTGTTGATTCGCAACTTCAAGCTCGTCGAGCGTGGCGACTCACGGTTCGATGAACTGCGAGCGCTGCTCGTGTCAGGCCCGTTTCCCACGCGCAACGTGGCCGACAATCTGGCCGACATCACGGCCCAGGTGGCGGCCAACCATCAGGGCGCCCGCGATCTCGCCGGGCTGATCGAGCGCTACACGCTGCCGGTCGTGGCGGCGTACATGCGGCACATTCAAGCGGCGGCCGAGCAAAAGATGCGGGCCGCGCTGGCCCGGCTGCCCGACGGCGAGCACCCGTTCGTCGACCATCTCGACGACGGTTCGCCGATCGCGGTGAATTTTCAAGTGACCGGCGATTCGGCCGTGATCGATTTCACGGGAACCGGCCCGGTGCTCTCCGGCAACCTGAACGCCAACCGCGCGATCGTGACGGCCGCCGCCATGTACTGCCTGCGCTCGCTGATTGGCGAGGATATTCCCCTCAATCAAGGCGTGCTGGCGCCGGTGCGGCTGGTGCTGCCCGAGTGTTTGTTGAATCCGCCCGAAGGTCCGACGCCGGCCGAAAGCGCGGCGATGGTCGGCGGCAACGTCGAGACCTCGCAGCGCGTGGTCGATGCGATTCTCGGGGCGCTGGGCGTGGCGGCGGCGAGTCAAGGGACGATGAACAACCTGCTGTTCGGCGACTCGCGTTTCGGTTACTACGAGACGATCTGCGGTGGCGCCGGCGCCACGGCCGAAGGCGACGGGGCCGACGCCGTTCACACGCACATGACCAATACGCGGTTGACCGATCCCGAGGTATTGGAACAGCGCTATCCGGTGCGCGTGCTGGAGTTTTCCATTCGCCGCGGCTCGGGCGGCGCCGGGGCCAAGCGCGGCGGCGACGGCGTCGTGCGGCGGTTGGAATTCTTGAGCGAGTTGGACGTCTCGATCCTTTCGCAGCGCCGTGGCCCTTATCCGCCTTACGGCGTCGCCGGCGGCCAGCCCGGCGCCCTGGGCCGCAACACGCTGGTGCGCGCCGACGGGCGCCAAGAAGCGCTCGCCGGCCAGGTGCAATTTGTCGCCCTCCCCGGCGACGTTTTGACCATTGAAACGCCCGGCGGCGGCGGGTTTGGGGTAGCCGGAAAGAATGAACTCGGTCACGCGGCCACCCCAGGTCGCTGAAGTCGCAGCGATCTGCAAAGCACGCCGCCACGCGAAGGAGCGTCTAGTTTTGGTTGCAAGTCATTATTGACAAACGCCTTGCACAATCGTTCCCGTAATCTCGCATCCACGAAGGCATTCAAAAACCCTTTTGATGCCGTCGCGCAGACCGTCCAGATCCTGTACACTATCTTTTAGTGAACTTTGCGCTCGTGAGGGGCTAGCCGTGTCTCAGTCGTCGCAACCGAAACCGATCGGGTTCACCACGCACGCAGACGAAAGAATGGCGGCGCGAGGCATCAGCCGAAATCAAGTCGTCAACACCATTCGCCAACCAGCAACACGCGAGGCTGGCAATACGGAATACACGCAGCGTCTGGAGCGTGATTTCCACCCGAATCGCCGCTTAGTTGCGATTGTCGAAGAACTCCCGGATCGCATCAAGGTGGTAACCGCCTACTGGAAAAGTTAGGTAACGCAATGCCGCTAACTGAATATCACGATCCCACTGGCTTCGGACTGACGGTGAATGCTCGCGAGGATGGCACGCTCGAGGCGGCCTATCTGCGACTCTCCGACAATCAGGTTGCGCGCACTGAGGAACTGGTCGAGTCGGTACTTTTGGTTGACTACGACCACAACGGCGGCCTAATAGGAATTGAAATCTTGGCGCCGGTCAAGATTTCTCAGATCATTGAAATTGCAAGTCCTCTCGAAGCAAAGCAGCGCGAGTCGTTTCAGAATTTCGTGCGATCGTCCGCTCCTCCGGGCCTGGTCCATGCTTAGGCGCGAGATCCCTTGACCATCCGCGGGCGTTCGTGACAGAATCGAGCCGATGACTAACGAATTGCGTTCGCTCAAAATCGGCGACGTCGAGATCGGCTTTCCGGTCGTGCAAGCCGCCCTGTCGGGCTATAGCGACATGGCCATGCGCGTGATCGCCCGGCGGCTGGGGGCTTCGTATGCTCTGTGCGAGGTCGTGTTGGACCGTTTGATTCTCGACGGCGGCAAGAAGACCCGCCGCCGGTTCATGCAGATCCGCGACGAAGAGCATCCGGTCGGCGGCCAACTGATGGGCAGCAACCCCGACGAATTCGGTCCGGCGGCGGCCGAACTGGCGGCGGCCGGTTTTGACGTGGTCGACATCAATTTCGGCTGCCCGGTGAAAAAGGTGCTGGGCCGCTGCCGCGGCGGCTATCTGCTGACCCAGCCAGAGACGGCGTTGGAGATCGTCGCGCGCGTCCGCGACGCCGTGCCAAGCAACAAGCCGGTTACGGTGAAGATGCGCCGCGGCCTCGACGATAGCCAGCAGAGCCGGGACCGGTTTTTCACGATCTTCGACGGAGCGTTCGCGCGCGGGGCGGCGGCGATCACGGTCCACGGCCGCACCGTCGAACAGCGCTATATCGGGCCGAGCCGCTGGGAGTTTCTGAGCGAAGTCAAGCGGCACGCCGGAACGCGGACCGTGCTGGGCAGCGGCGATCTGTTCACCGCGCAAGACTGCCTGAACATGCTGCGCGAAACCGGCGTCGACGGCGTGACGGTGGCGCGCGGGGCGATCGGCAATCCTTGGATTTTTTCCGAAGTCCGCGCGCTCGCCGCCGGCTTGCCGTTGCCCCCGCCTCCGAGTTTGCACGAACAGCGCGAGGTGATCCGCGAGCACTACCGCTTGTCGACCGAAATCTACGGGCCCGACGTCTGCGGCCGGCAAATGCGCAAGTTCGGCATCAAGTACTCGCGGCTGCATCCGCAATCGCTCGAAGTGCGAGACGCCTTCGTCGGCGTAAAGCGGTCGGAAGACTGGCCCGCCGTGCTCGATCGCTACTATGCCGAAGATCTGCCGGGGCGGCGCCCCACGGCGGACGAGGATCTGGAAACCGATTGCGTCGAAGCGGCGTAGGGCGCCAGACGCCTTTCGCATGCGCCGCCTGAAATTGGCCGCGATCGGAAGGTATTCGAGCGTCTGGATTATTTGGGCGAAATCGAGATCGACTTGATCGTCAGTTTGCCGCTTCCTTCTTCGACGGGCAGCGGA
>DATNEC010000498.1:0-5538 GCA_035606815.1 Pirellulales bacterium | reverse complement strand
GGCCGCTCTCGGGCAACCGCGGATCGGTCGCGCGCTGGGACCAAGGCAGCTACGAACTCGTCAGCCAGCGGGACGGCGAGTTGGTCGTCGAGCTGTTCGGCGAGCGGCTCGCGGGGCGAGCGACTTTGACGCGCACCGGCGGCGATACTGTCTCGTGGGAATGGCGGCTGGCTCCTTGGGCTTGAGACGGCGCCCGCGGAACTCGCGACCGCTCAACGATCGGTTTCCGGCTTAAGTTCGCCGACGACCATCGAGTGCAATTCGAGCCGCGGCACGACGACGCGAATGCCGGCCTCCGTAGCCTCCATTTTCAACTCCTGCCCCTCGGGTTCGAGATGCACCCTGGCCAGCCGGTACTCGGGCGCGAACACGACGCGAATGTCGTGGATCGGCAGGGTCTCTTCTCGCAGCGGGACGTCGTCCTGCGGCAGCGCATGAAAGGCGGTCGTGTTCACGTCGTTGAACAGATGAACGACGAGCCGCTCGGCGCCATCTTTGGTCTGCCGCATCACCGTCGAATGGACGCACATCGGCGCCTCGACGGCGACGGGCGGCGGCCCGCCGGCCGCCCAGTCGATGGCGCGGCGCAGCGCCAGCCGCTGATAAGGATACGCATAGAGGTAATAAGCCGCGTCGAATCCGCCCGCCAGATAGACGACCTTGCCCTTGCCGTACGCGTGGGAGACCATGCCGGGAATTTCCGCAGCATCCGGGTTCGATTTGACGCGCAATGAGCCGACGGTTCGCGTCTTTTCGCTTCGCAAAGCGACTCGCACGGCCGGACCCTTGAACGTGACGCTCTGATCGCCGACATAGGTCCGCATCCGGCCTCGATCGAGAAACGAGCCGGCGGCTAGCTTGAAATCGAACACGTTCTTGCGTTTCTCCCAATAGTCAGGAGTTAGCGCCCTCTTGAAATTGACGTCGACTTCTTGCGGTCCTGCCGAGGCGCTCGCGACCCCCTGATAGTCGACGCCGAAAACGTCCGCGAGACCGAAATTCGGGCGAGGGTCGCCGAATTCGTCGAACAGCGACGCGTCGAGACTGGCGACCAGTCCGCCGCCGCTCTGGACGAACTGCTTGACGGCGGCGATCTGCGCTTCGTCGAGGCACGCGGTATTGGCGAGAATCAGCACCTTGTAGGGCGACAGCTCGGCGGCGTTCAGGTTCCAGTCGCTGATCACGGTCAGCGGCAAATGCTCTTCGACGGCCGTGCGAAAGACGCCGAGCACCGCGGCCATGTACCGCTCTTCGGCCTGGGCCGCCGAGCGGCCGTAGAAATTGCGCGTGTTGTCGCTCATTACCAGCGCCGCCCACGGTTCGGGGTGTTTGTGCGTCAGCCACGGCTTGCGGCGCTGCACCTCGTCGAGGCAGTTGTAAATCTCCGCTTGCAGATGGGGCGGCTGCAAGACGGCGATGCTCGGCGCGGCGCCGTAGGTCAGAGCCAGCAGCATGCGGCAGAGCACTTCCTGCGGCGGAAAACTGTCCTTTCCGTAGGGATTGCCGTGGCTCATCAGGTACGGCTCGCTGAAAGCGACGCGATGATTGGTCACGCCCCAGATATATGCGTTGGCGAAGGCCGGCACGACGGTCGCGCCGCGGTTGGTTTCGTCGAGCCAGAATTCCTGGTCGGGCGCGTCGAGCAGCAGGTTCATCCGCGCCGGCATGTTCCGCGGGATGCTGAGAAAATGCCCGAACCGGCCGGCATTGGTCGTCCACGTGATCAGCGCCACGTCGGGCTTGATCCGCTTGAGCCGCGTTTGCATCCGGCGGATGAGATTCTCCATGCGCCGATCGGCCCAATGCTGATAGCGCCGAAAGGCGGGATCGTTCATGTCGGGATTGGGGATTTCCTGGCGCGCATCGCGGCGATAGTCTTCGCGGCAATGCCGGCAATAGCACTGGCCGCCGTAGTGCAGCCCGTCAAAGCTGAAGGCGTCGACATCGGGAAACCGCGTGAGAATTTCGGCCAACACGTCGATGAAAAAGTCGCCGTAAGGCCCGAGCAGGCAGAGCATGCCGCCGTGCGGGAATTGTTTGAGATCGACTTCCGGAACCTCCGTCGTGTTGGTCGCAATCCGCCGCCAATCGGGATGCGTCTCATAGACTTCGCCTTGCAAGCACGGCGGATAGACGCCCAGAATGCGCACGCCCAGCTTTTTATATTCGGCGATATCTCGCTCCAGCCGTTCCGGCGGAACGTGAGGGCTGCGCCGCTTGAGCAGCTTGCTTAATAGGCGTAGAACGGATCGACGAAGCCCATCTCGCTGATCGTCACGCCGTGCGCCGCCGCTTTCGCTCGCTGCTGGCCGTCCATCACGGACAACGTATAACCGCAACCGAGCGTCTCTTGCACCCAGGCCGGAATGCGAACCGGGCGAAACGGCTGGGCGTCGAACGGCTGCGGCATGACGGCGGCGCCCCAGATCCGCTCGCTGTCGTCCTGGCCGCGGCACGGCAATGGGGCGCAAATCGCCGCTGTCAGAAGCGATAGAAAAACTGCTCGCTTTAGCGCGCTCATCGGGTCGACCTTTCCGGGATGGAACCACCTCGGCAGACTTCTTCAATCGCGGCAGTTCACGAATTCTTTTTTCGACCCTGCCGCTCGCGAGCCAGTATACTCGCGAGACGAGGACGAAACATGAAGGCGCTGCTCCTGGTCGACTTGCAAAACGATTTCCTGCCGGGCGGGGCCTTGGCCGTGCCTGGTGGAGATGAAGTGCTTCCGATGGCGAAACGGTTGCAGCCGCGTTTCGAGTTGGTCGTGGCGACGCAGGACTGGCATCCCGCCGATCATGTCAGCTTCGCGGCCAACCATCCGGGCAAAAAGCCGGGCGACATCATTTCGCTCGACGGGGGGCCACAGGTTTTATGGCCGGTCCACTGCGTTGAGCACACACGCGGCCCCGAGTTGTCCGCCGCGCTCGACCAACGGCGGATCCGCAAGGTGTTTGCCAAAGGCGTCGATCCGCAAATCGACAGCTACAGCGGCTTCTACGATAATGGGCGGCGGCGATCGACGGGCTTGGGCGAATACCTGCGTGAGCAGGGCGCCGATGAAATCTACGTGCTGGGGCTGGCGACCGATTATTGCGTCAAAGCCACGACGCTCGACGCCGTCGGGCTGGGCTTCAAGACCTGGCTGATCGAAGACGCCTGCCGCGGCGTCAACTTAAAATCGGGCGACGCCGAACATGCGATCGAGGAAATGCAGGCGGCGGGCGTGAAGCTGGTTTCGTCCGAAGAATTGAGGCTTTGAACGGCAGGCGAACAATGAAGATCACTCGGTTCGAGACATTTTTGGCGAACGCCGGCCTGCGCAATTACCTGTTTGTTCGCTTGCACACGGATTCCGGCCTGACCGGCATCGGCGAGGCCTCGCTCGAATGGCAGGAAAAGACCGTCCAGACGCTGTGCCACGAATGGGTCGAGGGGCGCGTGCTCGGCCGCGATCCGTTCGACGTCGAGGCGGTGATCGGCGGCATGGTGCGCGACCAGTATCAAGGAGGCGCGACGATCATGACGGCGATCAGCGGCGTGGAGCTCGCGCTGTGGGACATCATCGGCAAGGCCTGCGGGCAGCCCGTCTATCGCCTGCTGGGCGGGCGCTGCCACGCTCGGATCGCAACTTATGCCAACGGCTGGTATGGCGGGGCCAGCACGCCGGCCGAATACGCCGAGCGGGCCAAAGACGCCGCGGCGCGCGGTTATCAAGCGCTCAAGTTCGATCCATTCGGCATCGCCTGGAAAGATCTGTCGGCCGAAGAGAGCGAGGCGGCGATCGAGTGCGTCGCCGCCGTGCGCGAGGGCGTAGGCCCCGGCGTGGGACTGATGATCGAGTTTCACGGCCGCTTGTCGGCGACCACCGCCGCAGCCATGATCGGCAAGCTCCAGCGATTCGACCCCGTTTGGTGCGAAGAACCGGTCAGCCCGGAGTGCGTCGAGTTGCTGGCCGAGGTCAAGCGGCAAGCCGACTCTCCGATCGCCGCGGGCGAGCGGCTCTACACGCTGGCCGATTTCTATCGGCTGATCTCGCTGCGCGCGGTCGACGTGGTTCAGATGGACATCGCCCACTGCGGCGGCCTTTTGGCCGCAAAAAAAATCGCCGCCGTCGCCGCGATGCAAGACCTGCGCGTCGCCCCGCATTGCTCGATTGGCCCGGTGGCTTTGGCGGCGGCGCTGCACTTCGACGTCAGCACGCCGAATTTCATGATCCAAGAAACGTTCTCCGAATTCGATGTCCCTTGGCGCAGCAGCTTCGTGAAAGGCTGGAATCCGGTCCGCAATGGCGAGCTGTTTCTCGACGAGGCGCCGGGGCTGGGCCTTGAATTGGACGAGGCCGCCCTGGCGGAGCACCCGTACCAACCCAATGCCTTTCCCAGCTTGTGGGATAGCCAGTGGCTGACCAATTTCACCCAAACCAAGCGACCTTCTTGACTGCGGCCGTCAGGCAAATTTCATGCAGCCCTTTCGATTAGCGCTGACCGGCGATTTCCTCAACGAGTCGGGCGAAAGCGCCTATGGCGATCTGGGGCTTTCGCGCTTGGAAGACTCTGGTCTGGTGCAATACCGCTTCCTGCGCGACCAGGCGCCGCGGCCCGGCGATCGCGCTTACTGGGAGTCTTTCTACGCGATGGAAGTTCAGCCGCGGCACTTGGCCGATATCGACGGCCTGATCGTCTTGCGGCCCTGGATCAAGCGCGCCGCCTTCGCCGAGGGCGCCGCGCAGTTGGCGGTGATCGGCCGATCGGGCGCCGGGTACGACAAGATCGACGTCGCGGCCTGCACCGACCACGATGTGGCGCTGTTCAACGCGCCGTTGGCGCTAAATCATTCCACGGCTTCGTCCGCGCTGCTGTTCATGCTGGCCTTGGCCAAGCGATTGCCCGAGCAGGAGCGAGTCGCCCGCGCCGGCGATTGGCGGGCGCAGGCGAACGTGATGGGGGCGGAACTGCAAGGGCGCACGCTGGGGATCGTCGGCCTCGGGCACAGCGGCCGCGAGCTGGTCCGGCTGGTCGCCCCGTTCGAGACGCGCGTGATTGCCTACTCGCCGCACGCCGACAGCGCCCAGGCCGCCGCGCTCGGCGTCGAGTTGACGTCGCTGGAGAAACTGATGCGCGAGGCGGACTTCGTCAGCCTGCATTCGCGGCTGACGCCCGAGAATCGCGGCCTGATCGGGGCGGCGCAGCTCGCGCTGATGAAGCCGACGGCCTATTTCGTCAACGTCGCCCGCGGCGAGCTGGTCGACCAGCTCGCCTTGGTCGAGCTGTTGCGAGCACGGCGCATCGCGGGCGCCGCGCTCGACGTGTTCGAGCACGAGCCGCTGCCGGCGAACAATCCGCTGATCGGATTGGATAATGTGATCCTGACTCCGCACTGGAACGCTTCGACGACCGACGTTTGGCGAGCCACCAGCCAGGCGATGGCCGCGGGCATGCTGCGCGCCGCGCAGGGACAGATCCCGGAAAACGTCGTCAATCGCGAAGTGTTCGACCGGCCCGGCTTTCAGGCGAAACTGGCGAGGTTCGCGGAAAACCG
>DATNEC010000489.1:0-3379 GCA_035606815.1 Pirellulales bacterium | reverse complement strand
AACTGGTGCGAGGCGGCGGCCGTTCCGGCTGGACGACCATCTCGACCGATTGTTCCGCTCGCTGCGCTACGTGCGGTTCAAGCTCGACTTCACTCGCGAGGAACTGGCCGCCGCCTCGCACCAGTTGATCGAGCACAACGCCTCGCTGCTAGGCGAGGGGGACGAACTGGGGCTGGTCCAGTTCGTCACCGCCGGCGAGACGGCCATGTATGCCGCCTCCAGCGGTCGCGAGGCCCGTCAAACGGCCACCGTTTGCGCCCATACCTTTCCGTTGGCCTGGAAGTCGTGGGCAGAGCGAATGCGCGACGGCGCCCGGCTGGTCACGCCCACGGTTCGCCACGTGCCGCCGCAGTGCTTCGAACCGCACATGAAGTGTCGCAGCCGGATGCACTTTTACCTGGCCGACCAAGAGGCGCGGCTCGCCGATCCGGCCGCCGTGGCGCTGCTGCTCGATCTCGAGGGCAATGTGACCGAGACGCCCAGCGCCAATTTCCTGATGGTCGACGATGGAACGATCGTTTCGCCCACTTTGCGCAACACGCTGCCGGGCGTCAGCCGGCAGATGGTGATCGAACTGGCCGCCGAGCTTGGCATCGGCTTCGTCGAACGCGACTTTCAAGTCACTAGCGCGATCGATGCCGACGAAGCTTTTCTGGCCAGCACTCCCTATTGCCTGATGCCGGTCGCGACGATCAACGGGGCGCCGATCGGCGGCGGTAAACCGGGACCGATGTTCCGCAAGCTGATCGACGCCTGGGGCCGGAAAGTCGGCGTCGCCATCGACCGGCAAATCCTCGACGGCGCGGCCATGCCGGAATAACGCTCAATTTTTCGCCGCCTTCCGCTGCGCCTTGATCAGATCGTAGAGTTCCTCCGCGGCCGTCTCCCACTGGCCGTTCCGGGCTTTTGCGACCGAGGCTTCGAGGGCTTCCCAGGCTTCGCTCGAAAGCCGGCCCGCGTCGCGCAATCGCTCCAGTTCGCGGGCGCTGTGTTCCAGCCACGGCGTCTGCTGCGCCGTGACGGCGGTCCACAGCGCGTCGACGGCCGTCAGGCACTCCTCGTCGTCCGTGAATTGCGGGGCGCCGCCGCAGCCACAAATCGCCAGCGACAGAAGGCCGATCACCCACTCCGCTGGCAGCCGCTTACTCGCGCGATGGTTTTCGCCGGTCATCACCAGCCCCCTTCGGCGGCCGTTTCGCCTTTGTTGCGCGTCGAAAGGGAGACCCAAGTGAGGGAATTGATGAACTGCGACACGAACCGCACCGAGCCGTCGCCCAACAGCACGTTCGCCCCTCCCGGATGCTCGGAATACATTTCGTCGGTGTGGCCGAAAGGGTTGTTCGGGGCGTGAATGATGACCTGCGGGTGGTCGTGCAAGTCGGGGCCGCTGTGGGCGGCGACCATCGCGCCGCCGCTGTTGCAATCCGACGGAAACGGCGCCTTCGGGCACGTCGAGCTCCAGGGGACGACGCCCACCCAAGTTTTGTCGCTCAAGATCGAACTGTGTTCGCCGACGAATACCGTTTGCGATAGGCCGTCGGAAATGTCGGCGGCGTGCGTATGCGCGTTGCGAAAGAACGGCCCGTCGATGTCGGCCGGTTGTCCGCCCGCCGCGGCGATCGGTTCGGGCTGGTAGAAATCGTCGTAATGACTTTCGCGCCCCCAGGGCTGGTGAATGCCGGCATTCGTGACATAGTGCGATCGCGCCAGAAACCG
This sequence comes from Pirellulales bacterium, assembly GCA_035606815.1. Lineage (GTDB taxonomy): Bacteria > Planctomycetota > Planctomycetia > Pirellulales > JAICIG01 > JAICIG01. Next base: position 1,663 of record DATNEC010000489.1, on the reverse strand, counting down.
CTTGGGACTATAAGACGAAGGATTCGCAGGGGCATAGGCCGGCGAACCGTTGTAACGCTGCACCTCGAAAACGTCGCTGCCGCCGCTGGCCGAAGGGCAGAGAAACACGGGGACTCTGGTTTGCGCCGCCGCCGCGTTCCTTGCATCCCAGCACGGCAGCCGGAAATCGAAGCGATCGTAAAGCGCCTGCTGCTCCAATTGCGGCAGCAGTAGCGCGCCCCAGGCAAAGCCCGAGGTGCCGTTGTCGTTGTCGTCTGGATAGTCGACGCCATTGTCGCTGCCAGGCTGCGTCGGATTGCCGACATAGGCTGGCGGAAAGACGCGATGCAGATCGAGGTAATGATGCAGCCCAACGCCGATTTGGTGCAGATGATTGCCGCACTCGCTTCGGCGCGCCGCCTCGCGAGCGGCCTGGACCGCCGGCAACAGCAACGCCACAAGCAGGCCGATGATCGCAATCACAACCAAAAGCTCAACGAGCGTAAAGGCTTGCGTCTTGGCGGAAGCATTGCGCGGGGCGAGGAAGGGGCGCATGTGAAGGCCACAAATTTAAATTTTGATTGTTCAAAACAATGGTTATGTATACAGAAAATTTTTGTCGTGTCAAGAATAAACCTCCCGGAAAACCTTTCGCTCGCCATGCTGCCGTAGGACGGGCCTCCTGGTCCGTCGTGCGGCGGGCGACGGACTTGGAAGTCCGCCCTACATCGGGCCCCGCCGCGTGGCAAGCGCGCCCAAGAATTAACTCAAGGGCGAGTGACGGGGGTTCTGGCCGGCGGATCGCTGGCGGGGAACGACTCTTCCGAGGCTTCCTGCACGATGTCGATCCGCTGCTGCGGCTTGTTTTTGGAGAGCAGGATCGTCACTAGCACCGACGAGTCTTGAAGGCCCTTCAGGGCATGCGGCTTGCCGGTCGCAAGATACAGCAACTGGCCTGCCGACAGTTCCTGGGTTCTGCCTTCCGCCGTGAAGGCCACCTTGCCTTCCAGACACTGAACGCTGATTTCGCCCGGCGCCTGGTGCGTGGGGATCTCCTTGCCCGCGGGGACGACGAGGCGAAGGATCTCCAAGTCGCCGGTTTTCGCCAGGGTCGTCGTTTTAGTGTTCGCCAAGGCGGCGCCCAAGGGACGCACGTCGATGATCTCGCCGGACTTTGCGTGTGCGATGGCCATTGGACCATTCTCCTTTCAACGTGTTCGTTTCAACCGCGATGCTAGAGCATGCTCGGCGTGGGATTCTGATCGACCGCCGCAACGTCGTCGTCGGCTTGCGGATGGTCGGCATAGCTCCAGCCTTGGTAGCTGGCGAGCGAGCTGCCTTGCTCGAATTTGTATCGACCCTCGTGCTCCGAGAGGGTGGCCCACCGCACATAGGCCAGCAATTGCTGCTCGGAGCTGAATGTGGCGACGAGTTTTTTGGGCGCCGCCGGCTTCGAGCCGTAGAGATAATACATCGCCAATGCCTCCTTTTGCCGCTCGAAACGCGCCGCGACGAATCCGCCCCTGAAATAGAGGAGAGGGGCTGCAATCAATGTACCAGAACCGCACATGATCGTCCAAAATGCCGCGAGTTTTGCATCACGATGGCGGTTGGCCTAGAATCATCCTCGATTCGCCAGTCGTTATCGATGTTTCCTGATCCGCTTGAGGGAGGAGATATGCCA
>DATNEC010000466.1:0-12221 GCA_035606815.1 Pirellulales bacterium | reverse complement strand
ATTCATCTTGCCTTTACCGTTAATACGCTCAGCAGCATGCTCTACGGCGCGCTACTGGCCGCCGCTGGGCTGTGGATCGGCATGTCGAGCGGCGGCCTCTGGCGGAATGCCTGGACGTTCGGCCTGCTCGCTCTATCGGTCTTGGTCGTCGTGCAACGGCACGTCACCTTTCACGTGACCATCTTGCGCTGCCGGCAAGCGTTCGCGGTCACGTCGCAACTTTCTCTGCTCGAAGCCGTCCTGACGTTGTGCGTGGCGGGTTGTTGCGCTTGGCTGTGGGGCATTCACGGCCTTTGCGGCGGCACGCTGTTCGTGCTCTTCGCCTCGCTGATTTATCTGAAGGTCCGCGGCGCCGAACCGTTGGCCTGGGCCTGGAACGCCCGCGAAATCAGCCGCCTGATCGGCATGGGCGGGCCGATTTTGCTCGCGGGCGCCGCCTCTGTACTGTTGCAGTCGATCGACAAACTGATGATTCTGGCTTGCTCCCGCGACCGCGAGTTCGAGTTGGGCTGTTATTCGCTGTCGTTATTGGTCAGCGGGCAGCTTTGCGGCCTGGCGAACATGCTTTCGCTGGTGATGGGACCGCGCTATGCTGAGTTGTTCGGGCGTGAGGGCCGGCGCGATCGCGTCGCCCTGTTGGCCGCCCGCGCCAGCGAGTTGCAAGCCTGCCTGCTCGCTCTGCCGGCCGGATTGGCGATCGTGGTCGCCGTGCCTGTTCTCGGGCGGCTGTTCCCGGCTTACCGGCCGGGCGCGACGCCCGCGCTGTGGCTCGTGCCGGGCGCGGTCGCCATGGGCCTGAGCTTGCCGGCCCATCAATACCTGGTCGCGGTCTATCGCGAACGCCGGGCGTTGGCCGCGGTGCTGACGGGCGTATCGCTCGCCGCGGCCGGCAATTACTTTGCCCTCGCCGCGGGCTACGGCTTGGACGGCGTGGCGGTCAGCACTTCCTGCGCGTACTTGGCGTACCTCGCCATCATGGTCTCGATTTCGCTCTGGCCCCAACTCGATGCTCGCGACCGACTGCGATACTTGCTCGGCATGGCGGCGACGTTGGCCCCCGTGCTGGGCGTCGCCGCCGTGGTGGAGTGGATCTGGCCAAGCGACGGCGTCTCGCTCGGCGGGGTCATGGTCAAGGCGGTCCTTGTTCTGGCGGCGTGGGCCGGCGCCGCGTCGATCGGCTGGCGCTACGGGGGCTGGCGCGAAACCTGGCGCGAGGAGAGGCGCCGATGACGCGACTCTCATTGGCCGAACTCGAACGTCGTTGCCAAAAACCAGACCATCGGCGGATCGGCAATTGGATGGCCCGCCGCGTCAGCCGGCCGTTGGCGCTGCGCGTGACCTGGGTGGTCCTGCCCAGCGGCCTCTCCGCGCACGGAGCGACGTGCCTGGCGATGCTCGTCGCGGTCGCCGCCGCGGTCGCCTTTGGCTATGGAAGTCTTTCGAGTTGGCTGCTGGCCGCCGGGCTACTGCAAGCGTGGTACTTGCTGGATCACGTCGATGGGCAACTCGCCCGGTTCCACGGCGTCGCTTCGCTCGACGGCGTGCAGCTCGATTATCTCATGCACCACGTCGTCAACCTGATCGTACCTTGGGGCATCGGGTTCGGCCTGGCCGGCCGGCCTTTATCGCCGCTGTGGATCGCGCTGGGGTTGGCATTCAGCCTCGCGCTGCTCTCGATCGGACTCGTCAACGACACTCGGTACAAAGCCTTCATCGACCGGCTGAAAACCGTCGAGGGCGAATTCCGCGTGCGAGGCGGCGCCGGCGGACGTCCGGCGCCAGCGCCTCCGGTCCCGCGCCGTCCTCTCCGTTTCGCCGCCTATGTCGCCCGCAAGGCTTGCGAGATCCATGTCGTGATGAACGTTCTCACGCTGCTAGCGGTCGGCGAGTGGCTATTTGCGGACTCGAACCATTTCGCCGCTCGCGCCTATCTCGCGGCGATGGCGCCGGTGTCGCTGGTTGTCGCGCTGGCGGGCATCGCGCGGTCGGTGCATCGCGGAAGCTGCGAACGGGAATTCGCCGCGTGGTTTTGTGAGGAGTAAGGAGGGAGGGAGGGAGGGTTTCTTGACCATCAAGGAGATTGTCATGCGACGTTCCACTTTCATTGCGGTGTTCGGCGCAATAGCGGCTTGGAATTCCGCTGCCCTGAGGGCCGAACCCACTGCCGCCGCGGACCAGCCGACCCACAATCCCAGTGTCGCGGTGCGGCCTGTGCGGCGAACCGAGGTCGCTTCGAATTCCGCGGCGCCCTTCGTGCGAGTCAGCGTGACGATCGTCGAATTCGACGAGCAAGATCGAGCGGAGATCGAAAAGGCCCTGGGGATTTCCGCGAAGCTTCTGCAGATCGGGGCGCTGGACGACAAAATCCTCAAATCGCTTACCGAGCGAAAACTATTGCGAACCGCCAGCGCGCCGACAATTGCCACGTCGAGCGGCAACACAGCGAATGTTAGTTATGAGTCCGGTCAAGGATTGGACCGCCAAGGGAACACCAAGCCCATCACGCGCGAAATTGAAATTACGCCGATCATCGATCCGAGAAAACAAGAGACGATTCTCATCGATATTAGATATCGCGAGACGACAGGCGCCGGCCCTCAGCGACGCGTGAAAGAGATCGACACAGGGGCGCGTCTGAAGCCTGGAGAAACGTTGCTCGCGTGTCGGATGCCGCTGGGCATGAAAGCGAATACCTCCGACTCCGTCAGAGACCCTGGTCAGTTGGTTCTCGTGAAAGCGAGCATCGATCCGGCAAAGCCGACGCCGAAAGCGACATTTCCTTCACCGACGCCGACGAGGGCCGCGCTGAAGGGCGGATACGTGCCCGTGCAAGTGAAGGATTAGTTCCTTTGGCTCAAGGCCCGGTCGATTCCAGGGCCTGGTCGAGATCATCGCGCAGATCCTCGAACGCCTCCAAACCGACGCTTAGGCGAACCAAGCCGTCGCTGATGCCGTGGGCCTGCCGGGCCTCGCGGTCGTAGCTGGCGTGCGACATCGAGGCCGGTTGCTCGATCAGCGATTCGGCGGCGCCAAGGCTCACGGCCAATTGAAAGAGCTTGGTCGTTTCCACGATCGTCTTGGCCGCCTCGAAACCGCCGGCCGCCTCGAAGCTGAGCATGCCTCCGAAGCCGCCGGACATTTGCCTCCGGGCGATCTCATGACCCGGATGATCGGGCAAGCCCGGATAGAGCACGCGCGACACGCGCGGATGCAGGGCCAGATGTTCGGCGATCGCCAGCGCGGTGCGCGATTGTTCGAGCACTCGTAGTTCGAGCGTTTTCAGTCCGCGCGAGCAAAGGAACGCTTCGAGCGGCCCCATGACGGCGCCGGTCGCGTTTTGCACGAAGTAGAGCCGGTCGTAGAGCGTCTGGTCTTTCGCGACCAGCGCGCCGCCGAGCACGTCGCTGTGGCCGCCGATGTACTTGGTGGCCGAGTGCATCACCAAATCGGCGCCGAGTTCCAGTGGCCGCGTCAGCGCCGGCGAGGCCAATGTGTTGTCGACGGCCAGCAAAACCCCGCGTTCGCGCGCCAGCCGGGCGCAGGCCGCGATATCAGTGAGCGACATCAACGGATTGCCGGGGCTTTCGATCCACAACAGTTTCGTCCGCGGCGTAATGGCGGCGGCCAACTGCTTGAGATCGGTCGAGGGCGCCAAGCTGACCGCGATGCCCGAGCGGTTCGTAATTTTGTGCAGCAGGCGATACGTGCCGCCGTAAATGTCGGTTCCGGCCAGGATATGATCGCCGTGCTCGCAGAGCATCGTCGCGCAGTGCGTGGCGGCCATCCCCGAGGAGAATGCCAATGCGGCGACGCCTCCTTCGAGCGAGGCCAAGGTGGTCTCGAAGGCCTTTCGGGTGGGGTTGCCGCTGCGCGAGTAATCGAAGCGGCCCCACTCGCCGGCGCCCGGCTGCACGAAGGTGCTGGCCAGATGGATCGGCGGCACGACGGCGCCTGTTTCGGGGTCGCATTCCTGACCGACGTGGATCGCTCGCGTGCGGAATTGCATTGAGTGTCTCTTAAAAGGCCCAGCCGAAGTTCTAGCCACGGATGAAACACGGATCGAACACGGATGAAAGACATTCGCCCGATCCGTGTTTCATCTGTGTTTCATCCGTGGCTAGGATGCGCATCGCCTATATCTTATCCAGCGCCTGCGCCAAGTCGGCGATCAGGTCTTCGGTGTTTTCGATGCCGCAAGCCAGGCGGACCATGTTATCGGGAATGCCGAACCGGCGCCGGTCTTCGGGCGTGCATTCGTAATAGCTCATCACCAGCGGCTGCTCGATCAACGATTCGACGCCGCCCAGGCTGGGACCAATCCGGGGCAATTTCACCGCATCGACGACGCGGGCCGTTTGCCGCCAGTCGGCGCCTTTCAACAGGAACGTCACCAACCCGCCGTAGCCGCGCATCGTGCGGCGCGCCACGTCGTGATCGCGATGGCTGGGCAAGCCGGGGTAGTAGACCTTTTCGACCTTGGCGTGCCCTTCCAGGAACTGGGCGATGGCCAGACCGTTCTGATTGTGCCGCTGCATCCGCAACTCGAATGTTTTCAAGCCGCGAAGCAACAATTGGATGTTGTGCGGCGAATTGATGGCGCCCATGATGCCGCGGAGCTTGCGCACCGGCTCGAGCTTGTCGGCGGCGCCGATGATGACTCCGGCCAGCAGGTCGTTGTGGCCGGCCAGGTACTTGGTGGCGGAATGCAGCACGTAATCGACGCCGGCGGCCAGCGGCCGCAGATTGTAAGGCGTGCCCAGCGTGGCGTCGATCAGCGTCTCGACGCCGTGCTTTTTGCCGAGGGCGACGAACTTTTCCAGGTCGACGATGCTCAAGTGCGGATTGGTGGGCGATTCGCTGACCAGCAGCTTCGTTTTGGGCGAAATCGCCGCTTGCATGGCTTCGTAGTCGCAAGCCGGAACTTGCTTCGTGACCACGCCGAACCGCGACAGGTGCTTGAGGCAGAACTCGCGGCTGCGGTGATAACACTCGTCGAAGAAGATCACTTCGTCGCCCGAGTTGAGCTTGGACATCAGCAGTCCGACGATGGCCGACATGCCGGTGGCGAAGAGCAGCGCCTCTTGGCCGCCTTCCAGGGCGGCCAGCTTGCGCTCGGCGACTTTTTCGCTGGGGTTGCCGTAGCGGCCGTATTCTTCGCGAGGCTGCTTTTGCTCGATGAAATCGATTACCGCCTGCGTGTCGGCGAAGGTGTAGGTCGAGGAGCAAAAGATCGGGTCGGTGATGGCGTTGCCGGCCTTCTGCCGATCTTCGCCGGCATGGATCGCCACCGTCGAAGGGCGCCAGGAGTTCGGGCCGTCGCCGCCGGCAGGGTTGTGGGTCATGGCATGATTCCAGGGTCGCGAAAGGCCAGCATGGGACGGCGAACCGGCACGAAAAAACCGCGGACTCGCCAACGGCGGTCGCGGCTTACGCTCGCTGGAAGTTAGATTTCGTCGGAATCGAAGCGGTTATCTCGCGGATGCTGCGAGTTTCGCCGGTATTGACATTCATTCTTCGAAGCGATTCCGACGGAAATGGCACTTTAGCAGGTGTAGGCTGCAAGCGGCCGCAAATCCCAAGTCCTTTCGATTCTACTGCGGCCAAGATCGGCTCGCAAGCCGCCAAGAGCAACGAATCCGATGGACCTGCGGCCCAGCCCACGGATACAATAGCGCTCAGCGAGCAAATCGGGGCAAGGCGGACGAAGGAGCGATACGACGATGCGTGCCGGCGGGTTCATTCGATCTGCGGTTGGCCTTTGCGGCATCGCCGCACTGGCGGGCTTCCTTTGCCTGCCGCTTGCGGCCGCCCAACCGAAAGCCACCGAACCAAAACCCGCGGTCCGGCCCGACGCGGGCGCGGAGAGCGTTTCGGCGCTCGTTCGGCGACTCGGCGACAAGTCGCACATCGAGCGGCAACGCGCCCAGCGGCTGCTGGCCGAAATCGGAACGCCGGCCAAGGACGCGCTGCTGGCGGCCCGCAACGACGCCGATGCCGAAATTCGTTTTCGCGTCCGGCAGTTGCTCAAGCGCGTGCTCGATCTCGACTTCGAGCGGAAGCTGGAAACGTTCATCATCTCGCCCGACGAACTGGGCGACGATCTGCTGCCGGGCTGGCGGAGATATCGCGAACTGGCCGGCGAGGACCACGCCGTGCGGCGGTTGTTCGTCGAGATGCAGCGCGCCGAGCGCGATTTTTTGGCGGCGGCCGAGGCCAGCCCCGAGGCGGCCGGCGAACTGCTCGAACTGCGCTGCCAGCAATTGCAGCAGGCAATGCAGCCCACCGACTTCGACGACGAAGAGGCGCTCACGCTGGGCGACATCGCCGCGCTGCTGTTCGTCGCGGGCAAGCCGGACGTGACGATCTCGTCGCAGGCCGCCGCCTACGTCAACAACTTCAGCCATCAGAAGCCGATGCAAGAAGCGATCGGGCGAGGCGAGTACGTCGAGCCGCTGCGCGCTTTGCTGGGCGGTTGGGTCGGCCGCCGCTTCGAAGACAATATGGTCACATATCAAAACCTGCACGTGGCCTTGCGATACAATCTGAAACAGGCCGTCGAGCCGGCCGCCGAGATGGCGGTCCGCAAGGACGCGCCGGCGAATTTGCGGCCCTATGCCATTCTGGCCGTGGGCAAGTTGGGCGGCAAAGCCCAATTGCCCGTGCTCGAACCGCTGCTGAATGATGAGACGGAATTCACTCTTCACGGGCGCGACAATCAAGTCATTCGCACCCAGATTCGCGACGTGGCGCTGGCGGTGATGGTGCATCTCACCCATCAGAAGCTGCGCGATTACGGCTTCGACCATTTCGCGTTGAATTCGCTGCTGCTGTTCAACCCCGGCAGCTTGGGGTTCAGCAAGCCCGAGGCGCGCGATCAGGCCTTGGCGAAATGGCGAACCTGGGCCGAGTCGCAGCGTTAGTCCGTTTTTCTTAGCGGGATGTTGGAAAGGCCGCCGCGGCTCGCACTCAGCTTTGCTGCAACGCACGGCTCGACGCGAAGCCAGGACCGATATCATAGGGCCGATATCGCCGCGCGTTGTTTTCGTTCTGGCGGCCAGCGTCGCGGGCGCGGGCCGAAAAAACAAGGCATTTTCTATTGATGCAGAGCGCCGCAGCCACGAAACCAGGCTGATCTCACGTCTGATAAGGGCCGATAAAGCGCGTTCAGGATCAATCTTCATCGGGCTTGCGGCGGCATCGATCCTCGCCGAATGCCGTAAATCGCAGGCGCGGCCGCTGTTCGCCGCGCGAGACGAACGATAATCTCGACCTCCTGTATCGAGCATGGCTTTCCAGTCGCCTCGGCGGCTTCGATCGCGGCATTTCCGCAGTCGTTCGACCCTATCATTTCGGCGGCTTGCCTTACAAGCCAAGCCGGTTCCGTCAGCATGACCGGCCTTGACGCGGGCGGCCGTTTGCCAATATGATTTTGATAGATCAAAAAAACTTTCCATCCTGCGAAATCTCGATGACCTTCGCCCGCCGAATCAAAGACGCTCCGCGTTGCGTCATCGCCCTTCAGCGGTTCGCACGCTTCACTTCCCTGGCCTTATTCTTGGGAATCGCGGGCTGCGACTCGCCCGGCGCGGCGGCCCGTCACGGCGATCCAAAGGAAGCCGCGCCCGCGCATCGGTTCTCGGGCGCCTATCCGATCCGGGTTACGGCCACGACCGGCATGGTCGCCGATTTGGCGAAACACATCGGCGGCGAACATGTGGCGGTGACGCAATTGATGGGCGAAGGGATCGACCCGCACTTGTACAAAGCGTCGCCCGGCGATGTTTCGCAGTTGAACGGCGCCGACATGATTTTCTATTCCGGCTTGCACCTGGAAGGAAAGATGGGCGACGTCCTGGCGCGGCAGGCGAGCAAGAAGCCTGCCGTGGCAGTCGCCGAGGGCATCGCCAAACAACGCCTGTTGGAGGTGGCGCTCGGCGTCTACGACCCGCACGTCTGGTTCGACGTGGCGTTGTGGAGCGAAACGCTCGCCTCGGTCGAAGCGGCGCTCGAAAACTTCGATCCGCCGCACGCCGCCGAATATCGCCGGCGCGCCGCCGACTACCGCGCGGAACTCGCCGAGCTCGACGCTGAGTGCCGCAAGCGGATCTCCGAGATCCCGCGCGAGCATCGCGTGCTGGTCACGGCGCACGACGCCTTCCACTATTTCGGCCGCGCATACGGGGTCGAGGTGAAAGCCATCCAAGGGATCAGCACGCAAGCCGAGGCCGGCATCAAAAAGATCAACGAGCTGGTCGATTTCATCGCCGCGCGGAAAATCAAGGCGGTGTTCGTCGAGACTTCGGTCAACGAGCGCAACATCGAAGCCCTCGTCGAAGGCTGCCAAGCGCAGGGGCACGCGGTCACGATCGGCGGCCAACTTTTCTCCGACGCGATGGGGCGGCCCGGCACGCCGGAGGGAACCTATCCGGGCATGGTGCGGCACAATGTCGAAGCGATCGCCAAGGCCCTCGAATGACCACGATTCCTCAGCCTGAGCCGAAGACGCACGAGCCGGACTCCGCGGCCCCGCCGGTTCTCGACGTTCACGACGTCACGGTGGCCTATCATCGCCGGCCGGTCCTGTGGGACGTCGACTTGACGATTCAAGAGCCGAGCCTGATCGGCATCGTCGGGCCGAACGGAGCGGGCAAGAGCACGCTGATCAAGGCCATTCTGGGTTTGGTTCCGCTGGCGAGCGGGAGCGTCGCCGCGTTCGGCCAGCCGATCGACCGCCAGCGGCGGCGGATCGGCTATGTGCCGCAGCGCGAGAGCGTCGATTGGGATTTTCCGGTCAGCGTGCTCGACGTCGTATTGATGGGAACCTACGGTCAACTGGGTTGGTTTCGCCGACCCGGCCGCCGCCAGCGCGCCTGGGCGCTCGAATGTTTGGAGCACGTTGGCTTGGCCGACCTGGCCCGGCAGCAGATCGGTCAACTCTCAGGCGGACAGCAGCAGCGCACGTTTCTGGCCCGTGCGCTGGCGCAGCGGGCCGATCTGTATTTCATGGACGAACCGATGGCCGGCGTCGACGCCGCCACCGAGCAGGTCATTTTCTCTCTGCTGCGGGAACTGCGAGAGCAAGGCAAGACCGTGTTCGTCGTGCATCACGATTTGCGGACCGTGCCCGAGTATTACGAGCAGGTGGTGCTGTTGAACATGCGGTTGGTGGCCAGCGGTCGGACCGAAACGACGTTCACTCGCGCCAACCTGCAAAAAACGTACGGCGGGCGATTGGACATTCTGGATGACGCCGCCGACGCGTTGGCGGCGCGAGAACGCAGTCGATGATCGCTTACAACACCGCCGTCGTGCTCGCCGGCGCCAGCTTGCTGGGGGCAAGCACCGGGCTGGTGGGCAGTTTCGCGGTGCTGCGCCGCCGCGCCCTGTTGGGCGACGCCTTGGCCCATGCCGCGTTTCCCGGCGTTTGCCTGGCGTTTCTCTGCCTCGACCGCCGCAACTTGCCCGCCATGCTCGTCGGAGCGCTCATGACCGGCATCGTCGGCGTGTCGCTGTTGATTGGCCTGCGGCGTGCGACGCGCGTCAAGGAAGACGCGGCCATCGGCGTCGTGCTCAGCGTGTTTTTCGGCGCTGGCTTGGCCTTGAGCCGAATGATTCAGAATCGTTCGAGCGCCGGCAGCCGGGCCGGGCTCGATTCCTACATCTTCGGCAGCGCCGCCACGATGCGGCTTGCTGAACTGTGGCTGATCGCCGGCGTGGCCGCGGCCTGTTTGGCGATCGTGCTCGTGTTGTATAAGGAGTTCAAGCTGGTGGCCTTCGATGCCGGCTTCGCCCGCGTGCAGGGCTGGCCGGCCGGGCGGCTCGATCTGCTGTTGATGGGCCTGATCGCCATCACGGTCGTCATCGGGCTGCCCGCGGTGGGCGCGGTGTTGATCGCCGCGATGCTGATTCTGCCAGCCGCGGCCGCGCGGTTCTGGACCGATCGGCTGGGAGTGATGCTGGTCGTTTCCGCGGCGCTGGGGGCGACGAGCGCCGCCGCCGGGACGCTGCTCAGCGCCCAGTACGACGGTTTGCCGACCGGCCCCACGATCGTGCTGGTCGGCGCCGCCGCGTTTCTGTGTTCGGCGCTGTTCGCCCTGCGCCGCGGCGCTCTCTCGCGCTCCGTCCGGCAGTTGCGGTTTCGGCGCCGGTTGGAAGAGCAACGGCTATTGCGGACGCTTTACGAAGCCGCGGAAGCGGGGCGTCAGGCGAGCGGGGGGCCTCAGCCGTCTCCTCTCGCCCCGTTGCACCGTGTAACCCACCAGCCGGCTAACGCCGGCCGCTCGCCTGCTTTGCAACACGCGCCGCGGCCGGCTGCGCTTCGCCGGGCCGTGCGAGCCGGTTGGCTGACGGTCGAACCGGGCGGCTATGGCCTCAGCGAGCAAGGGCTGAGCCGGGCCGCCCATGTCGTGCGCGGCTATCGTCTGTGGCGATTATTTCTCAGCGAATGCGCCGACCAGGTCGGCGCGTTCGGCGAGCTCGACGTCGAAGCCGTCGACGAACGCTTGCCCCCTGGCGTGGTCTCGGCGTTGGAAGCGAGGCTCTTGGCGGAAGGGCGATTGCCCGCGACCGAGGGCGAGCGGCCGAGGGTGCGGCCGTCATGAACGACTTCGATTTCGCCGCCGTCGATTGGGGCCAGGCGTTTTGGACGATCGCCGCCGCGGCGCTGTCGAGCGTCTCGTGCGCGCTGCTGGGCTGCTATCTGGTGCTGCGGCGAATGAGCTTGCTGGGCGATGCCATCAGTCATGCCATCCTGCCGGGCATCGCCGTCGCGTTCTGGTTCGGCGGCACGACGGCGGCGCTGCCGATGTTTCTGGGCGCCGTGGCCGTCGGGCTGCTGACCGCCGCGCTCACGGAGACCCTCCACCGCGCGGGCAACGTGCCCGAAGACGCGGCGATGGGCGTGGTCTTCACGTCGCTGTTCGCCCTGGGGGTAGTGATGATCGCGCGGCTTTCCGCCGGCCGAATCGATCTCGATCCCGACTGCGTGCTGTATGGGCGGATCGAGCACGTGCTGCTCGAAACTCGCACCGTGCTGGGCCGCGAAATTCCGCTGGCCATGTTTCCGCTGGGGACGACCTTGCTGGCCACGGCGCTGTTTATCGGGGCGTGCTGGAAGGAATTGAAGATCGCCTCGTTCGATCCGGCCTTGGCCACGGCGATGGGATTGAGCGCCGGCGTCGTCCATTACCTGCTGATGGGCATGGTCGCCGTGGCCAGCGTCGCGGCCTTCGACTCGGTCGGCTCGGTCATCGTGGTGGCCATGCTGATCGTGCCAGCCGCCGCGGCCCATCTGCTGGCCGATCGGTTGGGGCCGATGTTGGCCTGGGCCGCCGGGATCGCTTTTCTTTCGGCGGTGCTGGGCTACTTGGGCGCGGTCTACTTCAATACCGTCGTGGCCGGCATGATGGCCATCGTCGTCGGCTTGGAATTCACATTGGCCGTGCTGCTGGCGCCGCGGCACGGGCTCGTCAGCCGGGCCTGGCATCGCTTGGATCTCGCGCTGCGGATTGTTTCGGAAGACATTATCGCCAGGCTCTACCGTGCTGAAGAAGGGCGTGCTGAAGAAGGGCGGGCCGAAGAATCGCACTTGGCCGGCCCATCGATCGGACAGCCGGCCGGCAGCGGCGGCTTCACAGCCTGGCTGGGCCTGCGGCGGTTGCTGCGGCGAGGCGACGTGAAGCGGGCGCCCGACCGCTCGCTGCGGCTGACCGAGCAAGGACGCCTGGCCGCTCAGTCGCTCGTCCGCTCGCATCGTCTCTGGGAGGCGTATCTAGGCGAACATTTCGATTTGCCGCTCGACCACCTGCACGAGCCGGCCGAGCGCGTCGAGCATTTCATCGGCCCGCAGTTGCAAGAGCGCCTGGCTAGCGAGTTGGCCCGGCCGGGCGTTGATCCGCACGGGAAAGAGATTCCGCCGTCAGATCATAAATCTTGAAACCTCGCCCGGCGCGTTTCATCGAAAGACGGGCAAGTGCCGCGCTCGCCGAAGGCGACTCGGCCGCGCTTTTCAGATCGGCCACGGCCAGCCAGCGGCCGCCGGCTTTCCGCGCCATTTGCAGCTTGTCGGCCAGGCGCCGGTCGTTCACCGAAAAGGCCCAGCCAGTGCGATTGCAGTAATACAACAGATCGATGGCCGCTCCGTGCAGCGTGGCCACGGGTTCGCCCTCGTGCGTCAGTTCTTGAACTGCCGCCGCCGCGGCGAGCACGTCGCGATCTTCAGC
>DATNEC010000101.1:0-3908 GCA_035606815.1 Pirellulales bacterium | reverse complement strand
TCTCGCTTGGCCGCCTGGAACGGCCCGCGCGTCAGCTTGTCCAAATCGTCGAACAGCCGCACGACCTGGTCCTGGCTCTGCTCGTTGATTTCGAGTTGCATCGCATGATAATCGGCGAAATCGAGCTCGCGGGCCGCTTTGTTGCGCAGCTCGACCAGCGTTCGTAGTTCCTGTTCGACTTCGCGGCCGACCTGCTTGCTGGCCTCCCAGACCGCGCGGCGCTGGTCGGTGTCGCGCGATTGCTTCAAAATTTTGCGGACCTCGCTGTCCGGAAGTTCCTTGCCCTCGACCTTCGCGCGAAAGACGCCAAACCGCTTTTCGATGGCGTTGCCGCGGGCGACCATTTGCTTGAGCAGATCGGGATCGACCTGCTTGGGCAGGGCCTGCAAATAAAGAATGTGAATCTGCCGGGCCAAGAGCGGGTCTTTCAGCTTCGTCTGGTCGAGTTCTTTGAGCTTGGCGAACCGCTCGCGATCGCCCAGCACGGCATCGAGCTTGTTTTCAGTCTCTTCCTTGAGCTTGAACGCCTCGTCGGCGCCGGTCACGTTGGCATCCCACCACGCGCGGCCGGCGGCGATCTCCAAGGGTCGAATTCGCTGTTCGTGGTCGAAAATCACCTCGCGAGCGGCGTCGGCGGGGGCTTGAGCGTAAGTCATGGTTTCGGCGGCCAAGAGGAAAAGCGTCGGCAAAACGGTCGATCGGATCAGTCGCGGCAGGCGTGACATGGCGGTGCTTCTCGGGGCTGCGAGTTTTGGGCTGGGATTTTGCGGGAAGAGATTCGTTTGCTTGGTTCGCCGGTATTTTGGCCGACGGCGCGAATTACTACAAGCAGTTCGTAGGTCGTCCCGCCCAACGTAGCCCCAGCGCTCCGCTGTATCCCCGGCGCTTCGGCGACGGGCAGCGTCAGTCTGTTCGACGACCAAATCTCCGCCGCGGAGCGTCGGAGCTACCAAAGTCACTCGCCGCCAAATGCCCTTTGCACCAAAGCCGGGAGAATCTCGGCGGCGGCGGTCATTTGGTTGTGGGTGGTTCACGGGCGACGCCTTCCAAAGAGCATTCATTTACCGTGCATGCCTTAAAAAACGCACGCCTCCATTTGATTGTTCGCCAGAACCGCCCACAGATTCCCAGGAAGAGCCCGAAAAAGCTACTCGGTGACGGCGAGGCTTGGCACATAATCCATTGCGCGTTCCGCTGTGGCGGAAAAGCTAATGGCTCTCTCGAATTCGCTTCAAGGCGAAGCCGGCTTGCTGCGCCACCCAACGCCATTACTAACAAATGCGTAACCGGAAATCGACTCCGCTAGCCCGATGTGGCTCTGCCGGGTACGATTCCTTTGACGTACTCGCCGAAAGGTGGCCCAGGCATGGATTCGCTATTGAAACGACGGGGCTTTTTACCTGCCCGCGATCCGCTGCGCGCGTTCGAGCCGGACTCGCCACTGGCCGTGCTCGACGAGTGGGGCCGCGATTTGCCCAGCCTGCTGCACGACGCGCGGTTTCGCGACCGCGCCCGCTCGCTAAAGGTTCCGCCCTGGACCCCGCCGCGGGACGAGTCGCTGGCGCTCGATACGCTGCGGCTGTACTACGTGCGGCTGGGCTTTTTGGCCTCGGGCTACATCAACCAGGTCGGCCAGCCGCCGGCCAACGTGCTACCGCAAAATATCGCCGTGCCGCTGGCCGAGGCCTGCCGGCGGCTCGACCGGCCGGCGATTCTGAGCTACGACGGCTATGCACTTTATAACTGGAAGCGGTTCGATCCGGCCGGGCCGATCGCCCTGGGCAATATCGACACGATCCAAAATTTCGTCCATCTCTACGACGAGCATTGGTTCATCCTGGTCCACGTCGAGATCGAAGCCAACGCCGCCGAGATTTTGGCGGCCATCGACGACGCGGGCCGGGCGCTGGCGGCGGATGACGCGAACGGCGTCAATGAGGCCCTGGCCGTGATGGGCCGCGCCGTCTGGCGGCAGGTCGAGGTCTTGCGGCGCATCCCCGAGCAGATGGACCCAGCCCTGTATTTCAAGTTGTTTCGGCCCTACATCCGCTTCTTCGAGCACGTGCTCTACGAAGGGGTCGACGTGGCGCCGCTCGACTACCGCGGCGAGACGGGCGCCCAAAGCAGCATCATGCCGACCCTGATCGCGTTTCTGAAAATTCCGCACCGGCCGTCGCTGCTGACGAACCACCTGGCCGACATGCAAAACTTCATGCCCGCCGAGCATCGCCGCTTGATCGCCGAAGCGGGCGAAATGCCCGGCGTGCGGCCGTGGGCCGACCGGTTGATCTACAACGATCTGCTCGAAGCGATCGCCACCTTCCGCGAAGTGCATCTCGGCTGGGCCGAAGAATACATCCACAAGCGCGTCGACGACCCGCGCGGCACCGGCGGCACTCCCTACATGCTCTGGCTGAGCCAATTGATCGACGAAACCCGGGCGCACAAACTGTAAGAAAGCTTGAAAGTCGGAGGTCGGAAAACGGATAAGTCGAACCCTTCGCTTCGATTTCCGACCTCCGATCTCCAACCGTCGACCTTATGAAGACCATCATCGAGCCATTTCGCATCAAGGTCGTCGAGCCGATCCGCATGCTCACGCGAGACCAGCGCGAGGCGGCGATTCGCCAGGCCGGGTTCAACGTCTTCTTGCTGCGCTCCGAAGACGTGTTGATCGACCTGCTGACCGACAGCGGCACCGGCGCGATGAGCAGCCGGCAATGGGCCGGCATGATGCAGGGGGACGAAAGCTACGCTGGTTCGCCGAGTTTTTACCGCTTCGAGAGCGCGCTGCGCGAGATCACCGGCTTCGAGCACATCTTGCCCACGCACCAGGGCCGGGCCAGCGAGCGGATTCTGTTCGAGCTGCTGGGCGGGCCGGGCCGGATCGTGCCGAACAACGCCCACTTCGACACCACGCGGGCCAACGTCGAGCACTCCGGCGCGATGGCCGTCGATCTGCCGATCGCCGAGGCGAAAGAGCCGCGAAACCGGCATCCCTTCAAAGGCAACATGGACCTGGCGGCGCTCGCCAAGCTGCTCGCCGAGGCCGATGCCGGGCAGGTTCCGGCCGTGATGGTCACGGTCACCAGCAACAGCTACGGCGGGCAGCCCGCGAGTTTGGAAAACCTGCGCGGCGTGCGGCGGTTGTGCGACCAATACCGCGTGCCGCTGTTCTTGGACGCCTGCCGCTTCGCCGAGAACGCCTATTTCATCAAGCACCGCGAACCGGGCCAGCAAGACCGCTCGGTGCGCGAGATCGTCCGCGAAATGTTCGACCTGGCCGACGGCGCCACGATCAGCGCCAAGAAAGACGGGCTCGTGAATATCGGCGGCGTGCTCTTGATCCGCGACGCCGCCTTGTTCCAGCGGGCCAGCAATTTGCTGATTCTGACCGAGGGCTACGTCACCTACGGCGGGTTGGCCGGCCGCGACTTGGAGGCGATGGCCCAGGGTTTCGAGGAAGTGCTCGACGAAGATTATCTGCGCTACCGCATCCGCAGCGCCGCCTACGTCGGCGAAAAGCTGCTTGCCGCGGGCATTCAAATCGTCGAGCCGCCCGGCGGGCACGCGATCTACCTCGACGCCTCGGCGTTTTGTCCGCACATCCCGCCGCAGCAGTTGCCGGGCCAGGCCTTGGTCGTCGCCCTCTATCGCCACGCCGGCATCCGGGCCGTCGAAATCGGCACGGTGATGTTCGGCGGCGAAGAGGGCCGATCGCCGCCCATGGAGTTGGTGCGGCTGGCCTTTCCCCGCCGCGTCTACACGCAGTCGCACATGGACTACGTGGTCGAGGCCCTGATCGAAATCTTCGCCGAGCGCCGCACGCTTCGCGGCCTGCGCTTCATCGAGGCCCCGGAGGTGCTACGGCATTTCACCGCGAGGTTTGAGGAGATCGAATAGAATCG
>DATNEC010000416.1:0-2736 GCA_035606815.1 Pirellulales bacterium | reverse complement strand
GCGTAGTCCCGCCGCGAGCCGCGAACGACGGCGATGTCCGGCTCCGGTTCGCTGTCGGCCAGCGTCAGCGGGTCTTGGCAGCGCACGTGCCAGCCGGCCGGCAGCAAGGGCGACAACTTGGCCAAAGCCTCTTGAACAGCGAAGACGTGCCGCGGTCCCTTCGGCGACATTTGTAGAATGCCCCCTTCCAATAGTTCGATTCGATCGTTCTCGCCGAGAATGCCGGCCTCGATCATTTCGTGGTACTGCCCGACCGTAAAGCGATACGGCGAAACTCCGAATGCAGGCGATTCGTCGTGCGGCGCGGCGGGCAGATCTTGGATGCTCATGGGTTCTTGCTTCTCGGCCCCGTCTAGGTGAGCTCCGGCGCCAATTCGGCGACCGCCATGGTCCCGCTCTCCCGCTCGCCGATCCGCAGCGGCACGGCGGCGCCGGCGCCGAGCGCTTGCCGCGCAGAATATGCGGCGCGGCCCAACTCGATCGGAATGCCAGGCCCGCGATAGACCTCGACGCAGCGCTGGCCCAGATTCACGATCCAGTATTCTCGGATGCCGGCGGCGACATAGATCGTCTGCTTGCGATTTCGATCGAGCGGAAGCGACGAATCGGCGACTTCGATCACCAAGGCGACGTCGGCCGGGCCGGGATGGCGATCGAGATAGCGGGCCGACTCGGACCGCACGATGCAAAGATTGGGCTCCGGCTCGCTATCGGCCAGCGTGATCTCGTCGGCGGTCAGTAACGCTTCGGTCGTGGCCATCGGCAGATTTTTCCAGCTCAGTGTTCATCCCCTCTCCCTTTGGGAGAGGGTTAGGGTGAGGGATGGATCACGGTCGTATCCGCACGAATACGATCCATGCTCGCTCTGCCCTCACCCCGGCCCTCTCCCAAAGGGAGAGGGAGTATTCAATTCTACCCCAAACTCACCGTCACGGTTTTCGTCTCGGTGTAGGCGTCGAGCCCGCGTTCGCCCAGCTCGCGGCCCAGGCCAGACATCTTGAAGCCGCCGAACGGCGCCGCGGCGTCGAACACGTCGTAGCAATTGATCCAGACCGTGCCGGCCTTGATCTTGGCGGCCAGGTGATGGGCCTTCGAGATATCGCGGGTCCACACCGCCGCGGCCAGGCCGAACATCGTGTTGTTCGCCCGGTCGACGATTTCGTTCACGTCCTTGAACTTGAGCACCGACAGCACCGGGCCGAAGATTTCATCCTTGGCGATCGACATCTCATCGCGGACATTGCCGAACATCGTCGGCTCGATGAAATAGCCCTGCTCGCCGAACCGCTTGCCGCCCGACAGGCATTCGGCGCCTTCCTTTTTGCCAAGGTCGATGTAGTGCATGATCTTGTCGAACTGCGCCTGGTCGACCTGCGGGCCTTGCTCGGTCGCCGGGTCGAGCGGGTTGCCGAGCTTGCGGCTTTTGTTCATCGTCGTCAGCTTGTCGACGAACTTGTCGTAGACCTTCTCTTCGACGAACAGCCGGCTGCCCGCACAGCAGCACTGCCCTTGGTTGAAATACAGCGCGAAGTGCGAACCGGCGGCGGCCGCTTCGAGATCGGCGTCGGCGAAGACGATGTTCGGGCTTTTGCCGCCCAGTTCGAACGTCAGCCGCTTCAGCGTCTCCGAAGCGTCGCGCATGATGATCTGCGCGGTGCGGTGTTCGCCGGTGAAGGCCACCTTGTCGATCTGCGGATGCTTGACGATCGAGGCCCCGGCGGTCGGCCCGTAGCCCGGCACGACGTTGATCACGCCGTCGGGAATGCCGGCCTTCTGGGCGAGCCGCGCCAGCCGCAAGCAAGTCAGCGGCGTTTGCTCGGCCGGCTTCATCACGATCGTGCAGCCGGCGGCCAACGCCGGGCCCCACTTCCAGCAGACCATCAGAATCGGAAAGTTCCAGGGAATGATCTGCCCGACCACGCCCACCGGCTCGCGCCGCGTGTACGTAAAATAATTGCCGCGCACCGGGATCGTCTGGCCATACAGCTTGTCGGCGTAGCCCGCGTAGTAGCGCAGGCAGTCGATGGCCAGCGGCAGATCGGCGGCCTTCGAGTCGCGGATCGGCTTGCCGTTGTCGAGCGATTCGAGCGCCGCCAGTTCGTCGAGATTTTCTTCCATCAAATCGGCCAGCTTGTGCATCAGCCGGCCGCGATCGCGAGCGTCCATCTTGCTCCAGGGGCCGTTCTCCAGGGCGTCGCGGGCGGCGGTCGCCGCGGCATCGACGTCCTCGGCGTCTCCTTCGGCCACTTCGGCCAGCACTTCTTCGGTCGCCGGGTTGATCGTCTCGAACGTCTTGCCGCTGGCCGCCGGCGTCCATCGCCCGCCGATGAAGCACTCGGTTTGACGGATCGTCGGCTGGCCCATCGGTTTCGTTGCAGTCGCCATCGCGTACCTCCTTGGCAGATGCTCGACAGTTCGAGCGGGTTTTTGGAAAAATCGTCCTTCGGGCGCGACAGACCGCCCGAGGTTCTGGGTCGGATCTCTCCGAATTATAAGGAGTCCAGCCAATCGCCGCCAATCTCCCCCCTAGCACAAGCGTCCTCGCTTGTGCCGTGCCAAAGCGATCTCCCGGCAAGCAAGAGATGCCTGCTCTATGGCGCGGACGCGGCAAAAAAATTCTTTGATGAAACGATTGACGCCGGGCCGGGAAGTGCTATTCTACTGACACGTGCTAACAAACTAGCATATAGCCCGGGCTGCGACGATGCCCGCCGAACGCACGACCCAAGAGGAACC
>DATNEC010000411.1:0-2344 GCA_035606815.1 Pirellulales bacterium | reverse complement strand
CGCTGACATGAGCCGTCCGTCGAAATCGCCTGAGCAGGATGCTTCTTCGCCGCGCGACGCTGTTTTGGCGGTCAGCCGCGAAGAACTGCTCGCCGCATTGCGGCCATTCGGCCAGGAGCATCTGCTCGCCTGTTGGGATTCGCTGTCGCCCTTGCAGCACAGCGCGCTTGCGAAGCAGATTCGTAGCGTCGATTTCGCGCGCCTCGGGGGGCTGTTTCAAGCCCGGCATGCGCAACACGATTGGGCGGCGCTCGCTCGCCGGGCCGAAGGGCCGCCCGCGGTGCGCCTTTCGCGAGCCGGCCGGCCGGCTTCGCCGAGTGCGTCTGCCGAGACCCTCTCCCAGAGGGAGAGGGGGCTGCCGCGCCAACGCGGCGAGCAGGCCCTGGCCGCCGGACGGGTCGGGGTGGCGCTGGTCGCCGGCGGACAAGGAACGCGGCTGGGCTTCGAGCACCCGAAAGGGATGTACGCAATCGGGCCGGTTTCCAACGCCACGTTATTTCAGGTTTTGTTGGAAAAGATCGCGGCCGTCGGGAGCCGCTACGGGGCGCCGATCGCTTTGTACCTGATGACCAGCCCCGCCACGCACGAAGAGTCCATCGCCTTCCTCGACGCGCACGACCGGTTCGGGCTGGCTCGCGACGACGTGACGATCTTTTGCCAAGGCACGATGCCCGTCGTCGATGCCGACAACGGGCGAATTCTGCTCGACGCTCCGGGCGAACTGCTGCTGAGCCCCGACGGCCACGGCGGAATGCCGGCGGCGCTGCGAGCGAGCGGCGCCCTGGAGGACATGCGGCGTCGAGGGATCGAACAGTTGTTTTACATGCAGGTCGATAATCCGCTGGTCGGCGTCTGCGATGCGGAGTTCATCGGCCATCACCTGTTGGCCGGCTCCGAGCTTTCGACGCAGGTCGTGGCCAAGCACGGGCCGCTGGACCGGATGGGCAACGTCGTCTCGATCGATGGGCAGGTGCAGATCATCGAATACAGCGATCTGCCCGACGACGCAGCCCGCCAGCGACTGCCGGACGGCTCGCTCAAGCTGTGGGCCGGCAGCATCGCCGTCCACGTGATCGACGTGTCGCTCGTCGAGCGCATGAGCGACGGCCAACACGAACTGCCGTTTCACCTGGCCCGCAAGAAGGCGCCGCATCTCGATTCCGGCGGCCGTCGCGTCGAGCCTTCGGAGCCGAACGCGATCAAATTCGAACAGTTCATTTTCGATCTGCTCCCGTTCGCGCGGCAGGCGATCGTCGTCGAGGTGGACGAGGCCCAGGCTTTCGCTCCGTTGAAGAACGAGCCGGGTTCCGAGCGCGATTCGCCCGAGTCGGTGCGGGCGCAGATGGCGGCGCTGCACGCGGCATGGCTGCGGCAAGCCGGCGCCGAGGTCGCGCCGGGCATCGTGGTCGAGATCAGTCCGCTGTTTGCACTGGACGCGGCTGAATTGGCCGTTAAGATTCCGCCCGGCTTGAAGGTGACGGAACCCACGTATTTCCATGAGTGAATCATGCTGCATGCCGTGATTATGGCCGGCGGTTCCGGCACGAGATTTTGGCCCGAAAGCCGCGATCTGCGGCCGAAGCAACTGTTGAAGCTGTTCGGCGAGCGGTCGATGATTCAGGCCACCGTCGACCGCCTGGGCGACCTGGCGCCGCCCGAGCGCGTGCTGATCGCCACCAACGCCAAGCTCTCGGCGGCGATGAGCGAACAATTGCCGGAGTTGCCTTCGTCCGCGATCCTGGGCGAGCCTTGCAAACGCGACACGGCGCCGTGCATCGGGCTGGCGGCGATCTGCGTCAGCCGGCACGATCCCGACGCCACGATGGTCGTGATGCCGGCCGACCACGTGATCGGTCCCGACGAAGCGTTTCAGAATGCCATCCGTTTCGCGGCCTCGTTGGTTGAGGAGCAGCCGGGCCGGATCGTGACCTTCGGCATTCGGCCGACCTATCCGGCCGAGATCTTCGGCTACATCGAGCGCGGCGAAGCGCTGGCGAAATCCGCTTCCGGTAGCCCGGCGAGCTACCAGGTGCGCCAGTTCCGCGAGAAGCCGAAGGCAGACGTGGCGCGGAGGTATGTCGAGTCGGGCAATTTCTACTGGAACTCGGGAATCTTCGTCTGGAAAGCCGCCACGATCATGCAGGCCCTGGCGCAACATCAACCGGCGATGTATGCGCACCTGGAGCGGATCGCCGCCGCCTACGAGACGCCGCGATTTGCCGAGGAGCTGGCGAGAGAGTTCGAGGCGATCAAGGGGGTCTCGATCGACTTCGCCGTCATGGAGCATGCCCAGGACATCGTCGTCATCGAGGCGCCCTACGATTGGGACGACGTAGGGAGCTGG
>DATNEC010000410.1:0-3289 GCA_035606815.1 Pirellulales bacterium | reverse complement strand
CTCAACGAACGCTACGAGCTGCACGCGGGAATGGATGTCAGCGACGGCCTTTCGCTTGACGTGTCGCGGCTCGCCGCCGCGAGCGGCTGCGGGGCGATTTTGCGGCCCGAAAGCGCTCCAGTCTCGCAAGCGGCGGAGGAGTTGGAGAGAGTCCGAGACGATGGCGTCAGGGCGCTCGACCATGCCTTGAGCGACGGCGAAGATTTCGAATTGATCCTGGCCGTTCGGCCCGAGGAGGCGCGCCGGATCTTGGACGATCAGCCGCTCGACGTCCCGATCACCGCCATCGGCGAGTTCGTCGCCCAGCGCGGTCTGTGGCAACCGGGCGCCGCCGGCGATCGAAAGCCGCTCCCCGCTGGCGGCTGGTTGCATTGACGCGACTCTCTACGGCTTCCAGGTTTGCTGGCCGCGCGAGGCGCCGGCGCGCTGGCAGAGCCGATTGACCACGGCGGAAAACTCCTTGCGCGCTTCGGCCAGGCCGGCGGGAGTCTTCGTCCCCGGTCCATTGACGTAGTCGAGCACGATCCGTTCGGCGGCGACGAATTCGGGGGCGATGTCGGCGATCTCCGCCGCCAAGCCCGGCGGAATGCTCGTCACGCCGTTGGCGTCGCCGTGCAGCAAGTCGCCTTGTCGCACGACCAGCCCGCCCACCCGAACCGGCAAGCCGATGTGCAGGATGTGGCAATAGGCGTGCGAGCAGATCGTCGCGGCGGTGAAGACCGGATAGTCGAGCGCGCGAACCTGATCCAAGTCGCGACCGCCGCCCGAAGTAATCAGGCCGACCGAACCGAACGCCTTGTATACCGAGCACATCACTTCGCCAAACGTCGCCGCCACCGGCGGGTCGTCGAGATCTTGAAACACCACCACGGCCGGGCCGGGCAACTCGGCGAAGCCGGCGACTTGCTTGTCCATGCTGCCGTAGGCGTCGCCGGTCGCCGGCGGCGCGTCGCTGCGGAAGCAGGCCGTGCTGGCGAAGCCGACCATCGGCGGCAGATGGCCGAAATTCGCCTTGATCCGGCCGTCCATGTATCCGCGATTGCGCGGACAATATTCGAACAACTCGATGATGTTGCAGATCGTCGGGGTATCGAATCTCGCAAGCTTGGCGAGGATGGCGGCGGAGAGCATGGAGGTGGGAGCAGGGAATGGAGGGTAGGGACTAGTACGAAAAAAAGCCGGGCTGGCAGTCAAGCTACCAGCCCGGCGCAGCATGTCAAGTTTTCTCAGGCGAGCCGGAGGCATCAGCCTCCGTGTCTTGGTCTCGCCGCCCGCCGATCGCCAAGCCGACGGACCGTGCGCCACCCGGAGGCTGACGCCTCCGGCTCGCCGCTCAAATATCGTAGTACAAGCAGAACTCGTACGGATGCGGCCGCAGCCGCATGGCGTCGACTTCCTTCTCGCGCTTGTACTTGATCCAGGTCTCGATCACGTCGGCGGTGAACACGTCGCCGCGGAGCAAGAAATCGTGGTTCCGCTCCAGAGCGTTGAGCGCCTCGTCCAGCGAACCAGGCGTCTTGGGCACTTCGGCCAACTCTTCCGGCGCCAGATCGTAGATGTCCTTGTCGAGCGGATCGCCCGGATGGATCTTGTTCTGGATGCCGTCGATCACGGCCATCAGGATCGCCGAGAACGACAGATACGGATTGCAGCTTGGGTCGGGGCAGCGGAATTCGACGCGCTTCGACTTCGGGCTGGCGCTGTACATCGGAATGCGGCACGAGGCCGAACGGTTCCGTTGCGAGTAGGCCAGGTTCACGGGGGCTTCGTAGCCCGGCACCAACCGCTTGTAGCTGTTGGTCGTCGGGTTCGAGAAAGCCAGGATCGCCGGAGCGTGCCTCAGCAGGCCGCCGATGGCGTGCAGGGCCATTTCGCTCAAGCCCGCATAGCCGCTGCCGGCGAACAACGGTTCGCTCCCCTTCCACAGCGAAACGTGGGTGTGCATGCCCGAGCCGTTGTCTCCGAAGAGCGGCTTGGGCATGAACGTGACGGTCTTGTTGTACTTCTTGGCGACGTTCTTGATGATGTACTTGTACAAGCACATCGCGTCGGCCATTTTCACCAATTCCAAAAACTTCAGGTCGATTTCGCACTGGCCGGCCGTGGCGACCTCGTGATGCTGGGCCTCGACGTCGAGACCGCAATCGATCATGGTCTGCATCATCTCATTGCGGAGGTCCATCAACTGGTCGGCCGGCGGCACGGGGAAGTAGCCTTCCTTGTGACGCAGCTTGTAGCCCAGGTTCGGGCTTTCGACCCGGCCGCGGTTCCACTCGCCTTCGATGCTGTCGATATGGTAGTAGCCTTCGTGCGCCCGCTGGTCGAAGCGGATGTCGTCGAAGACGAAGAATTCGGCCTCGGGACCGATGTAGCAGGTATCGGCGATGCCGGTGCTCTTCAGGTAATTGACCGCCTTGCGGGCCACGTTCCGCGGATCGCGGCTGTAATCTTCGCGCGTGATCGGATCCTGGATGTTGCAGATCATGTTGATCGTGGGCAACGCCGTGAACGGATCGAGCACGGCCGTCTCGGGCTGCGGCACCAGGATCATGTCGCTTTCGTTGATCGCTTGCCAGCCGCGAATGCTCGAGCCGTCGAAGCCCAGCCCGTCCTCGAACACGTCTTCGACCAGCTTGTTCGCCGGGATCGTAAAGTGCTGCCAGATGCCGGGGAAATCCATGAATCGCAGATCGACCGCCTTGACATCCTTTTCTCGGCACAACGCCAAGACCTCTTTGGGTTTCACAGGTCCCTCTCCAATGCAGTAGAGTCAATTTCCAGAAGGTATTGCGACGCTTTGCTCGGACGCGAGCCTTACGACCGTCAGCGCGCTTGACCGGCGTCGAGACTTCCGCCAAAAGCAAACCGGCCAGCGATAGCAACTCAGGCGCCGCCAGTTCGACGCCGAAGCGGCAATCATAGCGCAGAATTCTCGATTTACAATGGACTTAGGCCGATTTTCGAAAAATGTCTTCGCGCTTCGTCTTGCACGTATCTTGTGCAGGGCCTGATTATTTGGTGCGCAGATTGAGGGTGGTTGGGCTTGGGGATCTGGGGAGTCGCGTGCGACTTGATTTCCTAACTCCTGACTCCTCACTCCCAAGCATTGACTCCCCGGCGGCCGACTAATATATAAACAGTGGCCGATTGGTCTGCGTAGTCCACCCCCGAGGCCAGCAAACGGAGAGTCCGAGGTATGGCGAATCCGTCCCGCGAAAAGCGGCTCAACCGCCGCAGCTTCTTGCAGATCGGCATGCTGGGCGGCATGGGCCTGTCGTTGGCCGATCTG